>VRUN01000081.1 GCA_019456075.1 Candidatus Methylomirabilota bacterium | reverse complement strand
GTGCTGGCCGGATTCCTCCTCTTCTTCCTCCTGTTCCAGCTCTTCCCCCGAGTAGGGCCAGGTGAGCTCCTCCAGGCGGGAGAGTTCTCTTTCCACGGAGGACTCGACATCCTGTTTGTCGCCTTTCTCCAGATCTGGAGCTACCCTTTCCACGATCCAGTCCTCACGGACCGCGCCTTTATCTCGGACCGTCGAGTGACGGTGCCAGCCTTCTGGGCGGCGGGGATCGGCGGGATTTTCTTTATCCTCCTCTCCAGTTTAATCGGTGTTTACGCCTTCCATCAGGGATTGGCCTTTACCGATGACGCGCCCCGCGTCGTGGCTGCTTCTTTCGGCCTCGGCACTCTCTTCGCGATGAACGTCATCATGCTCTGCTCGGCCGGTTCCACCCTCGACTCGACGTTGAGCTCCATCTCCAAGGAGGCCGGGATCGACCTTGCTGCGATCGGGTTCGAGCGGTGGCAGGGCCGCGTTGGAGTCGGAAAGGCCGCCATGGTGGCCATTGCGCTGCTCGGGAACGTCCCCCTGTTTGCCGGGGCTTCGATCCTCCAGGCGACGACGATTAGCGGGACCATGGTGATGGGGCTCGCGCCCATCTTTCTCCTTCACTTTCTGCCATCTGTCCCGCGGGCCTCTTTCCATCTGCCTTTCTGGACCGGGCTGGGTCTCGGCATCCTCTACACGCTGGGATGGATCCCCCCTGCTCTGGCCATCGGAGACGGCCGGTACGCGATGCTCCTCGGGGTGAACCTGTATGGGTTACTCCTGTGCACGGGACTCTTTCTCATCCCCTGGGTTTTGTGCGCACCGCAAAGGCACGGCACACAACCCTTGCCCCCTTGAGGGAGATACGAGAATGACAACTCCCACCGCGCCACTTTTGGAGCTGAGCACCCTTTGGATCCAGGTGACCGGGACCTGGTGCAACCTGACCTGCACCCATTGCCTGAACAGCAGCGGTCCCCACAACCCCTGGCTCAAGAGCTTGGATACCGAGATGGTGATCCACTCCATCAAAGAAGGGGCTGACCTCGGCATCAAAGAGATTTACTACACAGGAGGGGAACCCTTTCTTCACAAGGATATGCTCCTGCTCATCGCCCATGCTCTCGAGGTCGCACCCACCACCGTCCTCACCAACGGAACCCTCATTACTGACGAGGTCGCAGACCATCTGGCGGCACTTGCCCAGAATTCGCTCTACTCGCTGGAGATCCGGGTCAGCATCGACGATGTGGATCCGAAGAAGAATGATCGGATCCGAGGAAAGGGGGTGTTTGTCAAAGCGGTCCGGGCACTCGAGCTCCTGTACAGCCGTGGCCTCCTCCCTATCGTCACCGCCACGGAGATTCTGACGGACGAGCTGCCAGAGGGGAGCGAGATGTATCAGCGATTTCGGGATTTCCTCCTCAGCCTCGGAATCACCAAGCCCCGGGTGAAGATCATGCCTGTTCTTCCCACCGGGCGGATGGAGGGACAGGGGGGACCTCTCATCACGCCGGACATGCTTCACGGCTTCGACTTTTCCCTCCTGCAGTGCTCAGAGACACGCGTCGTTGCCGAAGGCGGAGTGTACGCCTGCCCGATCCTCGCCGGGCTCCCCGGCGCTCGCCTCTCCACGCAAACCTTGAAGGAGGCGTTGAAACCCTGCAACCTCTACCACACGGCGTGTGTGATTTGCTACGAGACGGGGATGACCTGCAAGAACTAATGGCTTCTAGTCGAGAGTTGAGAGTCGAGAGCCTGGCGTTCGGTTATCGCTCGACCCTCAGCACTCGACTCTGGACGGTGAGCGGTGAAGCATGAGCCGTGAAGGCAAAGCGTACAGGCGGATCGCGGTTTTCGGGGGGATCTACAACAACTATCTCGCCCTCGAGGCCACACTGGAAGACACCCGGCGGCGAGGAGTTGAGGCCGTCTTTTGCCTGGGGGACATGGGGGCCTTTGGCCCGCATCCGGATCGGGTCTTCCCCCTTCTGGAGTGTGGCAACGTCCTGGCCATCCAGGGCAATTACGATGAGTCACTCGCGATCGGCCTCGACAACTGTCAGTGTGGCTACACCGACCCTCGGGACAATACCTTTGCCCGCCTGAGCTACGAATATACGTTTCAAAGGACCGCGCCCGAGAACAAGGCATGGCTCAGCAGGTTGCCGACCCATCGGCGGGTGATACTCGGGGAGCACCGCCTCCTCATGTGCCACGGCTCCCCCCGGCGCATCAATGAATTCTTGTGGGAGAGCACCTCCCCTCACTGCCTCCTGGAAAAGCTCTGTCGCGACTTTGCGGCCGATGTCCTTCTCTGCACTCACACGGGGATCAAATGGCACCGTGCTCTCGACGGAGACCGCCACACGATCAACGTGGGAACGATTGGCCGCCCGGAGAATGACGGTCAAGTGAATGTCTGGTACACCCTGCTCACTGCCGGTGATAGCCTCGAGGTGGAGTTTGTCCCGGTGCACTATGATTACGAGACGTTAGCACGAGAGATGGAACAAGAGAACCTCCCCGTGGAATTCATTGAGACGATTCAGACCGGGTGGTGGACCACCTGTCTCGAAATCCTCCCCGCCAAGGAGCGAGCCCGAGGCAAATTCTAATAGAAGTTCAGAGTTGAGAGTTCAGGGTTCAGAATGAAAGCCAAAACTCTCCCGAGATGGTGGCCATCCGGGAACAGTGGACGGTGAACGAAACCGACGATGGGAAAACTTGACGATCTGAAAAACACACTTCTGGTGCAGGCCTTCAAACATTCCCCGTGGTTGGCAGAACGCTGGGCCAGAAGCCACCAGTTCGTCGAAGGCAAAGGCATCCCGTGGACCCCCTTACGCAAACCCCTTCGAGAGAGCTGTGTTGCGATGGTCACCACGGCCGGGGTTCACCTGAAGTCGCAGCCACCCTTCAATATGGAGGACCCGGATGGGGATGCAACCTTTCGGGCCTTTCCTACCCAAGTCGAGAAGGGCGATCTTACCATCACGCACAAGTATTACGATCACTCGGCAGCAGACCGCGACATCAACGTAGTTCTCCCCGTCGATCGACTCCAGGAACTCAAGGATAAGGGGATTATCGGAGAGATCGCCCCCACCCTGTATAGCTTCATGGGTCACATTGATGGTCCGCATCTGGAAACGCTCATGGAGGAGACGGCCCCAGAGGTCGCTGACCGCTTGGTTCGGGAGGGGGCCGAAGCCGTTTTTCTCACCCCCACCTGAGGTCTTTGCAACCAGGCCGTGGGCCTGATCCAACGGACGATCGAGGCCAAGGGAATTCCCACCGTAGGCATCACACTTCAGAAGGAGGTCACAGAACAGGTGAAGCCCGCGCGCGCCCTGTACCTCCGGTACCCCTTTGGCCACCCCCTCGGGGAGGCCTTTCATGTGAACCAGCAACGGACGATCTTACTCGAGGCCCTCAAAGGCCTCGAGACCATCAGGAACCCAGGGACTATCCTCGAGCCAGGCTATGCTTGGCGAAGGCACCGATTTGACTGAGGGACCGCTTCTCCTGCACAATGATGCCCAGGGTGTGACGATGGAGATGGGTTATACCAATGCGGATCCTTGTGGTGGAAGACGAAAAGAAGGTTGCCAGCTTTATTAAGCGAGGGCTGGCAGAGGAGGGCTATGCGGTGGATGTCGCCCCCGATGGCGAGGAGGGCGTGGGGATGGCCCTAGACGGAGTCCATGACCTGATCATCCTCGACATCCACCTTCCCAAAATGGACGGGCTCGGTGTCCTCCAGGAGCTGCGGAAGAAAAAGGTGGACACGCCAGTCCTCCTTCTCACCGTCAGGGCAACCATCGAGGACAAGGTCTTGGGCCTGGATGCGGGTGCCGACGACTACCTGACCAAGCCGTTCGCCTTTGAAGAGCTCCTTGCCAGGGTTCGGGCCTTGCTCCGACGACGAGCCGACGCAGAGCCGCCGGTCATTCAGATCGCCGATCTGACGCTCGACCCGGCCCGGCGTCTCGTCTCGCGCGGGAATGCGAAAATCGACCTGACGCCAAAAGAGTACGTCCTTCTTGCCTATTTCATGCGCAACCCTGGGCGCGTGCTGACCCGGACCATGATTTCCGAACATGTTTGGGACTATACCTTCGACACCATCACCAACGTTATCGATGTTTACGTGAACTACCTCCGGAAGAAAATTGACACCGGTCGCGAGCACAAGTTGATCCACACCATCCGCGGGGTAGGCTACGTGCTGAAAGCGGAGTCGTGATGCGCATCCGGTCTATTCGGGCACGCCTGACCCTCTGGTACACCAGCCTCCTGACCGTGACCTTTCTCTTGTTGGGGGCCACGGCCTACGGCCTCTTAGTGTATAGCCTCTCCCGTGACCTGGATACTGCGTTGAAAGGGGTCGCCCAAACCCTGGCCAAACAGGCCCCTCGGGGCTTGAGTCCTTTTTTCCCCTCCCACATCGACGAAGTCTTCCGACGCTTCCTCGGTCTCTCTCCGTTCGATCGGTACTTTGAGATGCTCGATCCGTCGGGCCACCGCGATCCCAGGTTGCCTCCCCCGCGTTCCGGAAAGCTTCCGCTGAGCCCGACCGCCCAGAAGAACGCCTCACAGGGACTTCCGACCTTTGAAACGGTAGAAGGGTTGGGAGAGTATCCGGTCCGGGTCCTCACCCTACCCGTCGTCGAGGCGGGCCGTGTCACTAACGTTATCCAGGTGGGGATGTCGCTGGAGACCATGTACGAGACGCGTCATCGTTTCCTCTTGATCATGGCGGCGGTACTCCCCCTCGGTCTTCTGCTGGCCGGAGGGGGGGGATGGGTCTTGGCCTATCGGGCGCTCAAGCCGGTGGACCGGATGACGGAGGCCGCCCGCCGAATCAGTGCGGAACACCTGGCCCAGCGTCTGGACGAGACCGGGGCCGGCGATGAGCTGGACCGGCTGTCAAAAACGCTGAATGCGATGCTCGGCCGCCTAGACGCTGCCTTTAACCAGATCCGTCAGTTCAGCGCCGACGCCTCCCACGAGCTTCAAACACCCCTTACCATCCTGAAAGGCGAGCTCGAGGTTGCCCTCCGGTCGCCGAGAAGCCCCGACGACTATCAGCGCATCCTGAAGAGTGCCCTGGAAGAGATTGATCGAATCGCCCATCTGGTGGAGGGCCTCTTGCTCCTCGCTCGCGCCGATGCCGGGGTGCTCCGGATGGACCGTCGGCCGGTGGATTTGACCCAGATCGTGGAAGAAGTGTATGGGCAGGCAAAGGTCTTGGCCGATACCCGTACCCTCACGCTTGACCTTGGGCCGGTGGAGCCTGTTTCAATCCACGGAGATCACGAACGCCTCAGACGACTTCTTTTAAACCTCGTGGACAACGGGATGAAGTACACGCCGCCTGGCGGCCAGGTCACCGTTTCCCTGCAACGGGACGGACAGTGGGCGTGTCTCCGGGTCTCGGACACAGGGATCGGCCTGACCCGTGAAGAGCAGGAGCGGGCCTTCCACCGGTTTTACCGAGCTGCCCAAGCGCGCTCGGAGGGCGAAGGGGGGACAGGTCTGGGGCTCTGCATCGCCCGATCCATTGCCGAGGCCCACGGTGGGAGGATCGAGGTCGAAAGTGCCCCAGATCGGAAGAGCGTCG
>VRUN01000014.1 GCA_019456075.1 Candidatus Methylomirabilota bacterium | reverse complement strand
CTTAAGTATCGCCAACTGGGCAAGGGGTGTCAAGAACTAGGGGCGTCAGCGCCTCCTACGGTGCGCTCCAGATGATCTTCCCGGTCATGTCGTGGAAGCCATTATCAAGCAGCCCGTCGCGGGGGCAGCACATGGCAGTCGATCAGTCGGCTATTCCCGCGCTCCGGCCTCTTTAAGTATTTGGACGATGGCGGTGTGGCCATGCCATGCCGCTTGCATCAAGGCTGTCTGGCCCACCCAGTTTTGCGCATTCACGTCCGCCCCGGCAGCCAGCAAGGTTTTCACCGTCTCGGTGTCGCCCTCCTTTGCCGCCCGGATTAATGATGGCTCTGAGGTACAAGCGGCCAAACCCAACGATACGCCCAGCAACAGCATTAAAATAATTTTCAATGGTTTCCTCACTAGGACAACCCTCTTTTTCTTTGTGATGGCACCTTCGCAGGCTACGCCTGAATCTTGCTTGGCTCTAAAAAGCAAAACGCCCTCCCGGGCCATGCTCCGCCTGAGAGGGCGTCTGAATGCTTGGTGCGCCGTCGATTGTGCCGGAGGTGGGCTGTGGGGCTATGCCTACCACCGGTTCCATCTGTGAACCTCCTGCGGAGGGCTAAAGCATCGCCCAATCCGCGGGTGGTGTCAAGAGCCTGATCCATTCCCCGTGGTTGTCGCGTCCAGGCCTCCGACCCCATGGGAAGATTACAACTACAAATCTTCGCCGAAGGTTGCGGGTTGTAGGTCGGGTGGACCCGCTAATTGGTAATCAGATCCCGACCGGCCAGTCCCAGCAAATCAAGTCTTTCCATGGCACTGCTACCACGTTGCTACCGACATGACCCTACCCGAGGCCGGCAGAGGCATCCTCGGCCCACTCTAAAGCCTGTGCCAAAGTATATCGTAAGTAGACTTTAGTATACTTTGCGATTGAGCCAAAGGAGATAGGAAGGCACCGGGAGGAAATTCGTTTCCAAAACGAGCCCTCTTCACTGTATCATACCGAGAATCTCCAAACGGACGGGGCGGATCACCGGTCGGATTCCACAGGAGGAGGAGATGATGAGGCGGGGAAGCGGCTACGGCATCACGGTGTTACGAGTCACCCTTGGAATTATTTTTTTGTTGCATGGCTACTTGGCCGTCTTCGTCTATACCCCAGCCGGAGTCACCGCCTTCAATGCCAAGATGGGCATTCCGCTGCCGGCGATCATGGCCTGGTTTGTGATCCTGGGTCACTTTTTGGGGGGGGCCTCGCTCGTGCTCGGGTTCTTCACCCGTATTGGCGCCCTGGTCCACGTCGTGATCATGGGGGGTGCAATCTTCTTCGTGCATCTTCGCGAAGGATTTTTCCTGCATGGCATGGTCGTGGATGCGGCTGCGGGAAAGGCGGCCGTGGCCGGATATGAATACGCCCTTGTCCTCCTCATGGCCTCGATCGCCATTCTCATCACCGGGGGTGGCCCACTCGCCCTGGACGGCTCGAGGCGTCGACTGTAGTCTTCTCTGGTCATGCTCTCGCGCCCCGCCTGTACAAGAATAGATCCGCTTCGCGAAGGATTCTGGTATCCTGCAAGTGCCCCTCCAACTACTGAGCGATGACCGTTGACCGACAAAGCGGTTCACGGTTTAGGGGTCATGGTTGATGGTTTAAGAATGGGAATCTGGGTTCTTGCTATGAACCATGAACTATGAACCATGAACTGGGTCATCGACTAATGGTCGTCGGTCCGCGCGGCATGGTTCTGGAACGAGACCCTCCTTGCCGCCATGTTTGGGTTGTGTTATGGTCCGTCCCGTTTTGGTGCCGGACCTTCCTTCTCACGAATCGCATAACGGCATGCGGTTATCCCACACAGCTCTTGACAGTCCTCTTCGGTCGATCCCGCTTAAGGGGTTGGTGCCTGCCGGCATGGACCTGAGGCCTCGGAGGACTGCGTGATCCTGCTTCCCGTCGTCCTCTTTGCTCCCTTTGTCGGCGCAGCCCTCACCCCGCTTCTCGCCCGATATCTCGGGAGACGGATTGGGTGGTGGGCTGCGGCGGTCGCCCTGGGAAACACCCTGGCGCTTCTCACCCTTCTTCCCTCCGTCGTCCATGGCGACACGCTCCGATTCACCATTCCTTGGGTCCCCCTCCTCAATGCCGACCTCACGATCCTGGTGGATGGGCTGAGTCTCTTCTTTGCCCTCCTGATCTCCTTCGCGGGATGTCTCATCATGGCCTACGGCCGCTTTTACCTGGACCCCCGCGAGGAGCATGGGAAGTTCTTCGCCTATATGCTCCTGTTCATGGGGTCCATGCTAGGGGTGGTCCTGATCGGCAACCTCATCGCGCTCTTCGTATTCTGGGAGCTCACCAGCTTCTCTTCATTCCTCCTCATTGGATTCTGGGACCGCCGCGAGGCCTCACGCTATGGCGCTACCAAGGCCCTCCTGATCACCGCGGGCGGCGGGATGGCAATGCTCATCGGGTTCATCCTCCTGCAACAGGTCACCGGGTCCTGGGATCTCGAGACAATCCTGAGGCAAGGCGACCTGATCCGGGCCAGCTCCCTTTATCTGCCGATCCTGGGCCTGGTGTTCCTCGGATGCATGACCAAATCGGCCCAGACCCCCTTCCACATCTGGCTCCCCAACGCCATGGAGGCCCCGACCCCGGTGAGTGCCTATCTGCATTCCGCGACCATGGTCAAGGCCGGCCTGTACCTGGTGGCCCGCCTACATCCGGCGCTTTCGGGGACAGAGGCGTGGCTATATCTGGTCGGGGGGGTCGGCATTCTTACGCTGTGTGTCGGAGGATTCTTGGCCCTGGGCCAGGACGACCTGAAGGCCCTGCTGGCCTACTCCACGGTGAGCCAGCTGGGATTGATTATGGCCCTGTACGGCCTCGGCACCAGCGCGGGGGTGGTGGCAGGGTCCTTCCACCTCATGAATCACGCGGCCTTCAAGGCCGGTTTGTTCCTCTGTGTGGGGATGGTGGAGCATGAGACCGGGACGAGACGATTGAGTCAATTGGGGGGTCTCTGGCGGGCGATGCCCTGGACAGCCGTCTTTACCCTCGTCTCGGCGGCCGCCATGGCCGGCTTGCCCCCCTTTGGCGGATTTGTAAGCAAAGAGCTCTTTTATGGAGCCACGCTAGACGTGAACGCAGGCGGCGCGAGGATTCTGTTTCCCATCCTCGCGGTGGCAGGATCAGCGTTGACGTTCGCCTACTCATTGCGGCTCGTGTACGGGGTCTTCTTCGGAAGACCAGGGAAGCCCCCCAAGCATCCGCACGAGGCTCCTCTGGGGATGCGGTGGTCCCCCCTGATTCTGGCTGCACTGAATCCCCTGCTCGGTCTCTGGCCGAATTCGGTGGGGCACTTCCTCCTCGGACCCATGGCTGCAGCAATTCTCAGGCATGGGGCAGAGATTCACCTGGCCCTCTGGCACGGCTTCGGATGGCCCTTGCTGATGAGTGCCATGACTATTGCGGCCGGGCTTTTCATCTATCCGGCACGGTCGCGGATCCAACACTGGCAGGAAGAGGTCTTTTCCCGGCTCAGCCTGGACGCCATCTATGACGGCAGTCTCCGCGTCCTCTCGCAGTCGGGGAGGGGCGTATCGCTGTCGCTCCAATCGGGTTTCCTCAGGCGATACCTGCTCTGGATTTTCTCCTTCTTGAGCCTCGTGGTCTTCTCTACCTTTATTTGGGATCGGGTCTCCCTCCTTCCTGCAGAGGCACGATCGGTCCTTTCCTACGAAGGGATCCTGCTCATCCTGACGCTTGTCACCAGTATTGCGGTGGTCTTGGCCCCCCGACCGCTTCCCGCGGTGATCCTGCTCGGAGGAGTGGGGTATCTGGTGGGGATTCTGTTCATCGTCCTGTACGCCCCGGACCTCGCTCTCACCCAGATCCTCATCGAGACCGTTTCCCTCATTCTCTTTCTCTTGGTGATCTATCGTCTTCCTCCGTTTATTCCGGAACAGGCCTCTCGCGGTCGCCTGCTGCGGGACGGACTCTTGGCCACCGCGGTGGGTGGGGCCGTGGCGGCGGTCATTTTGGCCACCGCTGGCCAAGGCTATTTCCCCTCGATCGCAGAGTTCTTTCTCCGTGAAAGTGTCCCGGGGGGAGGCGGGAGAAACGTGGTCAACGTAATCCTCATCGACTTCCGCGGATACGACACCCTGGGGGAGGTTACGGTCTTGGCCATCGCGCTATTGGGGGTGTACACCCTGCTCGCGAAAAAGGATACGCGATGAGGCGCCCGACAACGATCATTGCCGAGGTAGTCACTCGCTTCGCCTTTCCCATCATCTTCCTCTTTTCGCTGCATCTCCTCTTGGCGGGCCACAATAATCCGGGGGGAGGGTTCATCGCCGGCCTCATGACCGCGGTGGCCCTGGTGTTACAGTACGTCGTGTTTGGGATGCGGGAAGTGCAACGCGTTACCCCGTCCAGCTATCTCGGCCTGGTGGCCCTCGGGCTGACCCTCGCGCTGGGCACCGGCCTGGGCAGCCTTGTCTTGGGGTGGGGATTTCTCACGAGCGGCATCCTGCATTTACAGATCCCGCTCTTCGGGGAAGTCGAGGTTGTTTCGGCCTTCGTCTTTGATGTAGGGGTGTACTTCATCGTAGTCGGGGTCACCTTGACCGTCATATCGTTGCTGGGAAGGGAGACGGCGTGACGACCTTACTTGCCGTAACCATCGGGGTCCTCTTCGGGACCGGGGCGTTCCTCGTCCTCCGTCGCAATGCGCTGAAGGTCATCATTGGTCTCTCCCTCATCTCCCACGGCGCCAACCTCTTGCTGGTGACCTCTGGAGGCTTTGCCGGAAATCGTCCGCCCATCATCGGGCCTGGCGGGGGGGTGTACGTCGATCCGTTACCGCAGGCGCTGGTCCTCACCGCCATCGTGATCAGTTTTGGGATGACCGCGTTTATGGTCACGCTCCTCTACCGGCTCTATCGCCGAACGGGGACCGTGGACATGGACCAGATCCGGGGGCTCAAGGGATGAAGGCGCTCGTGACCTTTCCCATTCTCATTCCCTTGGCGACCGCTATCATCACCATCTTTCTCGGACGCTCCCTGCGCGGAAAGGTGGTGGTGAGCTTAGTCGGGGGCGGGGCCTCATTCGCGAGTGCCCTCCTCCTCCTCAGGACCGTCTGGAGTCAGGGGACGGTGGTCCATGTCATGGGGAGCTGGTCTCCCCCCTTCGGCATTATCCTGGTGGCGGATCTGTTGAGCAGCGGGATGGTCCTCCTGTCGAGCGGCGTGGCTCTGGTTGCCCTCTGCTACTCCGTGGGATACGTCGAGGAAGAGGGGCAGCGGCTCGCGTACCATCCTCTCTTCCATCTGCTCATGATGGGCATCTATGGTGCCTTCCTCACCGGGGACATTTTTAACCTCTTTGTCTTCTTCGAGATTCTGCTGATTTCCTCCTACGCCCTGGTGGCCTTCGCGGGCGAGGACTATCAGCTCGAGGCCACGCTCAAATACGCCACCATCAATCTGATTGCATCCGCGGTGTTTCTGTTGGCGGTGGGCGGATTGTATGGAACCATGGGTTCCTTGAACATGGCAGATCTCAGTCTCAAGATCGGGCAGCTTCAGGACCCCGGTCCCCTCCCGACCATCTTCCTGCTCTTCATCGCGGTCTTTGGCGTGAAGGCGTCTATGTTTCCCTTCTACTTCTGGCTGCCGGACGCCCACTCCAGTGCGCCGACGCCGATCAGTGCAATACTCTCCGGTGTGCTGATCAAGGTGGGCGCGTATAGCATCCTTCGGATCTCCAGTGTGATTTTCGTCCCCTTCCGGCCCGACGTTCAGGGGTGGATACTGGCCCTGGCCGCCATCACCATGGTGGTGGGGGCCTGTGGGGCGCTCGCCCAGTCAGACGTCAAGCGCCTCCTGGCGTATTCCAGCGTGGGACAGATGGGATACATCCTTCTCGGCGTCGGGATCGGAACGCCGCTCGCCCTGGTGAGCACACTCCTCTTTATTGTCAATCACGCACTGGCCAAGGCAATGCTCTTCCTCACAGCCGGGATCGTCATTGAGGCGACCGGAACCCGAGAGATGGGAAATATGGGTGGACTGGGCCGGCAGATGCCCTGGACCGCGGGGGCGTTTCTGGTCGGGACCATGGCCATTGGCGGCGTCCCCCCCCTCTTCGGCTTTTTCGCCAAGTTTCTCCTGATCAAGTCGGCGATCGAGGCGGGGTACGGATTTCTCGCCGCGTTGGCGGCGGTCTTGGCCATCGTCACCCTGTGGTATCTTTTTGCGGCCTGGCAACAGGTCTTTTGGCGGGAGGGGAGCGGCCACGCCCTGCATGCAGTCCCTCGACTGATGAAAGGATCGGGCCTCGTTCTGGCGGGGCTTATCCTTATCGGCACAATATTTCTTAATCCCCTGGTCGATTTCTTGAGTGCTGTGGAGGCGCAGCTGAGGCAGCCGGGGGTGTATGTGACGGCCGTCTTCCGAGAAGTCACGCGTGGAAGCGCTTTACACTAAGCCTGCCGAAGGAGCCATGTGCTGAGCCTGTCGAAGTACTGCCCTGTCTTCGACCCTGAGGCTGAGCCTCAGGCTCAGACCCGTGGTTCGACAAGCTCACCACCCCGAGGAGGATCGAGGGGAAGGGAGCCCCTCGACCAAGCTCGGGGGCGCGGCACGTCGATGGGCCTGCCCTGAGCAACGTCGAAGGGAGGTATCGTGGAAAAGCATAAACCCTGGTTCCTGATTCCAGTGCTGGCCCTGATCTGGTGTTTCCTGAGCGGAGCCCTGAATCTCGCGAATTTCGTCATGGGGCTGCTCGTCGGGTCGCTCACCGTTTTCTGGTTTCGGCCTTTCTTTCCCTGGCACACCTCCCTCCTCCGTCTGTTCCGGAAGGTTCCGGCCTTTCTCCGGTACCTCCGTCGATTCCTCTATGAGCTAGCCAAGGCGAATGTGCAGGTGGCCTATCTGGCGCTGCATCCCAAGATGCCGATTCGTCCGGGGATCATTTCCTTTCACACCCGACACCGGAGTGCTCTCGGGACCACCTTGCTGGCCAACAGCATCACGCTTACCCCCGGGACCCTCACGATGGATGTCTCTCCAGATGGGCGGACCCTTTTTATCCATACACTGGATGTGAGCAATCCGGAAGAGGTCCGAGAAGGGATTCGTCGGGGGCTGGAAGATTACACCCTGGGGGTGGCAGAGTGATGAACATCCTCGTGAATGGCGCACTCGTGGCGATAGCCTGTGCGACCATGCTCTGTCTCTACCGCATGGTGGTCGGCCCTTCGGTCCCAGATCGGGTCGTCGCCTTCGATGCGTTCTCCACGAACCTGGCCGCCGTGGTGCTCCTACTGGTCATTCGGGATGGGTTGGCAGAACTCATCGATGTGGTCCTGGTCCTGGCGATTTTGGGATTTGTCGGCACCATGGCCGTGGCCAAGTATCTGAAAAAGGGGGATATCGTTGATTAACCTCATTACCGGACTGTTGATTGGCATCGGGACCTTCTTTATTGTGGTCGGTTCCATTGGTCTCATCCGGTTTCCCGATGTGCTGAACCGAATGCATGCCACCACCAAGACCACCACACTCGGGGCCTGCTCTATTTTACTCGCCGCTACGGTGAAATACGGGAACTCCCCTATTGGTCTCAAGTCCTTTCTGGCCCTGTGGTTTCTGCTCATAACGGCCCCAACCGGCGCTCATATGATCGCTCGAGCCGCCTACCGGGTTCGGGTTCGCCTGGCGACAGACCGGATGGTAGCCGACGACCTAGAGGGGGTCGCCGAGCGATTCGGCTACCCCCCCGAGCAGGACCAGGACCAGCCTATATAAATAAACCCCTTTATAATAGAATGTTTAACTCGCTGCATTAAAACTTTAATGCGACGCGATAAATATCTTGACAAAATAACGCGCCGTGTTATATTGGTGTGTGTACGGTCCAAATCGTCTCGGGTGGGCCGAGAAGAGATGCCGGACCAAGGGATCAGGAAAGGGAGAAGAGAGGAGGAAGACCATGATTCAGGGGAATGGTACCGAGTTCAGCAACAGGGCTTACGAAGCGTGGAAAGAGACCCTCGATAAAACACTGGAGGCTTTCTCTGTGACCAGCGAGGCGAATCGGGACCTCTCGGACCGAACGGTCGATGTGACTGCAGCCATCGCGCAGCAGGGGGTTCAGTACCTGAGCGAGGTCCAGGGTGCCATCCGCCAGGCGTCAGAGGAGGCCAGGGAGTTATTGATCCGTCAATGGACTCTGGCTCAGGAGTTTCCGAAAGATCCGATGGGTTCTCCCCAAAAGGCGGTAGCCCTCTCTTGGGAGGGGGGAGAGAAGATCACTCGCCTCGGGGATGTCCAGCTTGAGGCCCTGAACCGGTTCAGCGGGAATGTGCAAAATCTTTTGGGGAAGGCGAGCCGGGAGACCCGGGAGACGGTCACAAACCATACCGAGAAGGTCCTCGCACTGTACGATCTGAAGAACTAAGACTCCCTCCTAGCGCAAAAGGCCCCGTCGGGCAGACGGGGCCTTTTTGTTTGGCATCGATCCCCTCCTTTGCAGTCCCCCCATGCGCGGCGGGCCTTGCCCATCCAAGGTCCGCGAGTTACCTCTTGACAGAATGGGGTGATCCCTTATAAATTATCTTCCCCACCCAAACGGCCCATGTGTCAGAAACCTGACGCGTATGGCAACGAAGATGAGCCCTTCCAAGGAAGCTGCCTCTCAATCATAGCAAGGAGGTGACGCATGACAGTGAGAGAGTTTCCCCGCCTCACCCGGGGCGTCGCTGCTGTATCCGCGGGCCTTTTCGTGCTGGCCCTGGTGATGGCGCCGGCGGCCCTGGCGGCGGACCAACCCAAGTACGGGGGGACCCTGGTCTTTGCCGTCCCGAAAGACCCCCCCTCCTTTGATGGCCATCGGGAGAATACCTTTGCGTTGATTCATCCCGTGGCCCCTCATTATAGCCTGCTCATCAAGTTTGATCAGTGGAAGTACCCGAAGATCGTCGGGGATGTGGCAGAAAGCTGGACCACCTCCAAAGATAAGAAGACGTACACCTTCAAGATCCGGAAGGGGATCAAGTGGCACGACGGATCGACCCTCACGGCCCGCGACGTCAAGGCGACCTATGACAAGATCATCTTCCCCCCCCCGGGCGTCACGAGTGTCCGCAAGGGGTCCTATACCATGGTGACGAAGGTGGAGGCGCCGGACGACCAGACGGTCGTGTTCAAGTTAAAGTGGGCAGCCCCCTCCTTGTTGGCCAACCTGGCCTCCCCCTGGAACTTCCTCTACAAGGCGACCATTCTCGCCAAAGACCCGCACTGGTACGAGAAGAACATCATGGGGACCGGCCCCTTCAAGTTTGAGTCGTACGTCCCCGGCTCGCACTGGATCGGCACGAAGAACGAGGACTACTTCGTGAAGGGCCGACCGTACCTCGACGGGTACAAGGCCATCTTCATCAAGGCGACCTCGGCCCGGGTGGCCTCCATCCGCGGCGGGCGCGCCTTCATCGAGTTCCGGGGGTTTTCGCCCGCCGGTCGCGACGACATCGTGAAGACCCTCGGGAACAAAGCCAAAGTCCAGCAGGGCCCCTGGCTCTGCTATCTCTCGGTCGCCATTAACAACGGGATGAAGCCGTTCAATGACGTGCGGGTGCGCAAGGCCCTGACGCTCGCCCTGGACCGCTGGGAGGCCTCGGAAACATTGTCCGCGATCGCCATCATCAAGCCGGTGGGGGGCGTCATGAGACCCGGGTCAGAATATGCGGCGACGGAGGCCGAGCTCACGAAGCTCGCCGGCTTCGGGAAAGACATCAAGGCGTCCCGCAAGGAGGCGCGGAGCTTGCTCAAGGCGGCCGGGGTCCCCGCGGGCTACGAATTCACCTTCAAGAATCGCGACCTGCCGATGCCGTACGAGCCGATGGGGATCTGGCTCGTCGACCAGTGGCGAAAAATTGGGTTGAACGTCACGCATAAGGTCGAGGAGAAGGGGCCGTTTTTCTCTGATCGCAAGAAGGGGAACTTCCAGACGATCATGGATTGGTCCTGTGATTTCATGGACGAGCCGGATCTGCAGCTCTACAAGTTCCTCTCCCATGGAAAGAGCGGCTCTAATTACTCGCGGTACACTGACAAGACCTTGGATGACCTCTACGTGAAGCAGAGCAAGGCCAAGAGCAAGAAAGAGCGGCGGAAGCTAGTCCGGCAATTCGAGAAGCGCGTCCTGGACGAAAAAGTCTACACTTTCCCCACCCTCTGGTGGTTCAAGATCAACCCCCACTGGGCCAAGGTCAAGGGCTGGAAGCAGCTCCCCAGCCACTACCTGAATCAGGACTTGCGAGACGTCTGGCTGGCCGAGAAGTAAGGGGATTGCGCGTGTAATGCTCCTCAGTGTGATGGCCCGCCGCACGAATGGCCGCGGCGGGCCATCACCTTGTTAGGAGGCGATGCAGCGATATATCTTCAAGCGGTTCCTCTTGATGATCCCGACGCTCCTCGGGGTGGCGGTCTTCGTCTTTTTGCTCATGCGGGTGATTCCGGGGGACATCGTCGAGATCAAGTTCACCAGTGAAGGCGGCTTCGTCACGGAAGAGGTCCTGGCCCAGGAGCGGGCCCGGATCGGCCTGGACAAGCCGATCTGGCAGCAGTTTGCAAGCTGGATATGGGGGATTATGCGGCTCGACTTCGGGACGTCCATGTGGACGGGTCGGCCCATCTCCCACGAGATCGGCATCCGGATCCAGCTCAGCCTGGAGATCGCGATTCTGGCCACGATGGTGGCGATCCTCATCGCCATCCCGTTGGGGACCCTCGCGGCCCTGAAACAGGATACCTGGGTGGATTACTTCATTCGGGTCTTCAGCATCGCCGGTCTTTCCATCCCCTCCTTCTGGCTGGGGATTCTCATCATCCTCTTCCTGCTGATCAATTTTCACTGGGTCCCGCCGATGTTTTTCACACCCATATGGGTTGATCCCTGGGAGAATCTTTCCCAAATGATCTGGCCCGCTGCCGCAGTCGGGTACCGGTATTCCGCCGTCTCCACACGCATGATGCGGTCCTCTACCCTGGAAGTGTTGCGGGAGGACTACGTGCGGACGGCCCGCGCCAAGGGGTTATGGGAGAGGGTCGTCATTATCCGCCACGCGATGAAAAACGCCATGCTGCCGGTCATCACCGTGATCGGTCTCGAGTTTGCCTTTTTGATCGGGGGGCTCGTGGTGACGGAGCAGGTCTTCAATCTGAACGGACTCGGCAAGCTCTTAGTGCAGTCCATCGCCCAGCGGGATTACACGATGACCCAGACGCTCGTGATGCTCGTCGCCGTGACGTTTGTCCTGGTGAACTTTGTGATAGACATCCTGTACGCCTGGCTGGATCCGCGGATCCGTTATCAGTAGCGAGGAGCGAACGTGGAAGCGAGCCAGACCCGAGTCGAGACGGCGGCAGCAGTGGGGCGTACGATCGGACTCCCCACGTGGCTTCAGGCGGTCATCCGGTTCGTGCGACAGAAGCCGCTCGGTGCGTTCAGCGCAGCGATCGTCCTGCTCATGATCGTTGTGGCCGTGTTCGCCAATTTCCTCGCCCCCTTCGATCCGCTGGAAACCCGGTATCGCCTGATGATGCAAGCGCCGAACGCAACCTTCTGGTTGGGGACGGATACCTTTGGTCGGGATATCCTGAGCCGGATCATTTACGGTTCCCGGACCGCCATGCTGGTGGGGTTTACGGCCTCCTTAATCGGGGCGACAGTGGGGGCGATCATCGGGGTGATGAGTGCCTACTTCGGGGGGAAGATCGACCTCGTGGTCCAGCGCTTCATGGACGTCCTGCTCTCCTTGCCGCTCATCGTGGTGGCCCTTGCGGTCGTGGCCGCGCTGGGGCCCGGGACGGAAAACGTGATCATCGCTCTCACGGTCGCCATGACGCCACGGTGTGCCCGCGTGATCCGTTCAAGCGCCCTGGCTATCCGTGAGACCCCGTATGTGGACGCGGCGCGCGCCATGGGTTTCAGGCACATGCGCATCATTCTCCGTCACATGCTTCCGAACGTCGTGGCCCCCTATTTGATCATGATCACGGCCTTTCTGGGTCAGGCCATTCTCCTCGAGGCATCCCTGAGCTTCTTGGGTCTCGGGGTGACCGAGCCGACGCCGGCGTGGGGCCTGATGCTCAAGGGAGCCGCCGTGGAGTTTGCGGAACGGGCGCCGTGGATGGGGATCTTTCCGGGACTCGCCATCAGCGCCTCCGTCTTTGGTTTTAATCTCTTTGGCGACTCCCTCCGGGACGTGCTCGACCCCAAGCTGCGCACGTCCTGAGCGGCTGCCGTCCTGCGCGTTGCCGGTGTTCCTGCCCGTCGTTGCCTTGACGCCCTTCCCCTTTTCCGATAGCATGACGCCGCTTCTCCGTATTCTTTTGCGAGTGACCACAGGGCGGGAGAGCCTCTGCATGACACAACTCTACCTCATGCTTGCCCTTCTTCTGACCACCCTTGTTGCAATCTTTGCCCTACAAAATGCTGACGAAGTGACGGTCCGTTTCCTCGTGTGGACCTTCCAGACCTCCGTGGTCATCGTGATCCTGACGTCCGCAGGGATGGGAGCCCTGTTGGCTGCCCTCCTCAGCCTTCCCCAGACTCTGAGGGCGAGGCGCCGGATGAAGGAGAGCGAGGAGAAACTGGAGCGTCTCTCGAGGCAGCTTGGCGGGTCGCAGATGTGGGAGGCGGTCAACGAGGAGGAATGAGAGGGGACCAGGTGAGTCACGCCTCCATGGGTTCCGCTGGGATCCCCGAATGATCCGGTCTCGTCCCGGGGTACGCGCTGCGGTCAGCGGCATGGGTGTCGTTTGCGTTCTCCTGATCGGCTGTGCCACCGGACAAACCCTGGAGGGGTTCTACGTCGACGAGGGGAAGGGCTTTCGGGTCCGACTTCCTCGGAGCGGGTGGGAACTTATGGAATCTCCGGGGGCGGACCTGGCCCTGCGAGACAGCCGCTCTCAGGCCCGTATGGCCGTCGCGGCCAGTTGTCCGGGGGGGGAATCCGGTCCCTTACCCTCCCTCGTCCGTCATCTCTTCTTTGGGCTCCGCGACGTGAAGCGGCTGCGACAGGAGCAAGTCCAGATGGATGGGGTGGCGGGGCTCGACACGGAGATCACGGGAAAATCGGAGGGGGTCCCCGTCCACGTGCGAAGTGTGGTGATCCGCCGAAAGGGGTGTCTCTACGATCTTCTCTTCATTGCCCCTCCGGAAACCTTCGGGGCCCGGAGTGCGGATTTCGACGCGTTCATTAACAGCTGGCAATTTCTCTCGGAAGAGCCGTGAAGGGCGCTGAGGTTACACGAAGTTTCTTCCTGATGCTGGGCGGCAGAGCCACCGATCGTCTCGGACAGCTCGGCGATGTGGCCCTGCTGACCGGCCAGACCTTTTACTACGCGCTCAAGCCTCCCTATGAGATTCGGTCCCTCGTGCAGCAGATGGACCACATCGGGGTCAAGTCGATCTCGATCTGTGGCATTGCAGCCGTCTTTACCGGGCTGGTCCTCGCCTTGCAGACCGCTTACGGGCTGGGCCGCTTTGGGGCCAAGTCCTATGTGGGGATCGTGGTTGCTCTGTCGGTGGTCCGGGAGCTGGGACCAGTGTTGACCGCGCTCTTGGTGGGGGGACGGGTGGGGTCCGGGATCACCGCCGAGCTCGGTGCCATGAAAGTCACGGAGCAAATCGAAGCCATGCGGGCCTTGGGGGCCAATCACATCAAGAAGCTCGTGGTCCCCCGCGTCCTGAGTGCTATGCTCGTCCTCCCCCTCCTCACGGTCCTGGCCGATGCGTTGGGGATCTTCGGGGGAATGTTGATCTCCCAATACGAACTTCACTTGGATAACCATCAGTATATGAACACCATCTGGAAAAGTCTGCGGTTGGCCGATCTCTTGACTGGCTTGGGCAAGACGGTCTTCTTTGGGTTCATCATCGGGATCATCGGTTGCTACAATGGCCTCGAGGCCTCAGGGGGGACCGAGGGAATTGGGCGCGCCACAACCGCCACGGTCGTGACCTCGGCCATTCTGATCCTGGTCTCCGACTTCTTCCTCACCAAGTTCTTTTGGTGGCTGGAGATGCTGTACTAATGACCTGGGCTGTTGAACTCCGGCAACTGTTCAAGGCCTTCAACGGCAACGAGGTCCTCAGGGGAGTGGATCTCGGGATCGAGGAGGGAGAGATCCTGACGATCTTGGGAGGGAGCGGGACGGGCAAAAGCGTCCTGCTCCGGCTGATGATCGGGCTCTTCAAGCCGGATGCCGGTCAGATCCTGATCGAAGCTGAAGATATCGTCCCCCTCCGGGAGGACGAGCTCTTGAAGATGCGGCGGAAGGTGGGCATGCTGTTTCAGGGCGCAGCCCTCTTTGACTCGATGAGCGTGAAGGAAAATGTCGCATTCTCGCTGCGGGAACACACGGGGATGACCGAGGCCCAGATCCGGGATCGGGTCGGGGAGGTCTTGGCCCTGGTGGGGATGGCCGGGACGGAGGAAAAATATCCGGCGGAGCTCTCGGGAGGCATGCGCAAGCGCGTGGGGTTGGCCCGAGCCATCGCCTTGACCCCGCGAATCGTCCTCTACGATGAGCCGACGACGGGCCTCGACCCCCGGAATGTGGACAAGATCAATGAGCTGATCACCGACCTCCGGGCGAAACTCCGGGTGGCTTCGGTGGTGGTCACCCACGACCTTCAGAGTGCCTTTCGGATCTCAGACCGGGTTGCCCTCCTCTCTGATGGGCGGATCGCTGCTACCGGATCGCCGGCGGAGATCGGAAAAACCGAGGACCCGGTCGTTCAGGAGTTCTTGGCGGGCCACTTATAGACGGTTCAGAGTGGAGGGTTCAGGGTTCAGAGAGGGGAGAGTCGAGAGTCCAGAGTTGAGAGTTCAGAGTAGTAAGTCTTTGACTTCCATGAACCATGAACCATCCACCATGAACCTGCAATGTGAACTGTGAACCGTGAATGGTGAACTAGGAACGGAGCGGAGATGCGGGATCGAGAGTTACTAATCAAGCTTCGGGTCGGGATCTTCGTCTTTTTCCTTCTCCTTCTCTTCATCGCCTTTGTCCTGACCATCGGGACTCAGACCCGCCTCTTTGAGGAACGGTATACCCTGCGCGCCGCGTTCCGGGATGTCCAGGGACTGACCGTGGGGGCTCCCGTGCGCCTCGCCGGGTTGACCATAGGCGTGGTGCAGGGGGTCTCCTTTAGTTCCGATGCCGCCGACCCCCGGGTCCATGTCGAGGTGACCATCGACCGGGAATTTCAGCCCCGCATTCGGGAGGACTCGGAGGCGACCATCGGTACCGTTGGCTTAGTCGGCGACAAAGTTTTCGAGATTACGGTGGGGAGTGACACAGCAGGGATTTTACAGTCAGGCAAATTCCTGGAGACGAAAGAGCCCGTCGATTTTGCTCGCCTGATGGCCCAGGGGGGGGACGTCCTGGAGGGTCTCGCGGGGGCTAGCCAGTCCCTGAAAACATTCTTCGATAAGCTGGAAAAGGGTGAGGGCCTTCTCCCCTCCATGATTTCGGACGAAGCGGGGCGCGATTTGATCCACGACCTGGCCGGGGCCGCAAAGAACATCCGCCGGCTGAGCGAACGGGCTGAGAAGGGGGAAGGACTCTTGGGAGCCCTGCTGTCCGATCCCAAAGGGGCTCAGATTCTTGAAGACCTTCAGAGGGTTGCGGCCAATCTCAAGCAGATCACCGATGACCTGGCAGAAGGCAAGGGGAGCTTGGGCGCGCTGCTCCAGGATCCCACCCTCTATGAGGACCTTTCAAGCCTCCTCCGAGGGGCGAAACGAAGCTGGATCCTCCGGGGCCTCATTCAATCCAGCGTCCGTGGGGGCCAGGATACGGTCCAAGAAGGGAAGCAGTGATTCTCCTCCCCCGTGCCGCGCTGACCTTTGTGATGGAAAGGGTCAGTCCCTCCTCCCTGTGTAGATCAGCCTCACGAGAAAATGTGCCCGCGCTCCCCGACTCAGGGAGTGTGTCGTAGCGCCCGGCCGCCCCTCAAGCGGGTGAGGGTCGGAGCAGATCAAAAGGCGCGTACGCGGTTCGGAAGGAGTGTTTGGTGAATAAAGGGCTCCGGATCACGACACGAATTCTTGTGGGCCTGCTCCTCTTCGTGAGCGTCGCGGTGGTCGCGTTGCACCTGACTCTGTCAGCCGAAGGGGTTCAACAGGCCATCCGGACCCGGCTCGAGGACGTGCTCAGCCGGGAGCTGCGGCGGGACGTTCGAATCGGACAGGTCACGTTGAGCCCCTTGCTCACCTTTCTTGAGCTGCGTGAGGTCCGTGTCGCGGAACCCGGGCAAGCCCCCCTCGCTGAGATCCGTCATGTCCGGATCTACCCGGATCTCAGTCGCCTCCTTCGTCGGGTCTTGGCACTCAAGGCCGTGGTCCTGCTCCGTCCATCCATCAATATCTCCGAGGGGCTTCCGATCCAGAAGGGCATGCCAGGGAGGAAAAAGATTTCTCCCCTTGCGGTTTTTTCAAAGGTTCAAGGTTTCCTGGCGCTCCATGTGGACCGCTTTCAGGTCCGGGAGGGGGAGGTGACCTCCCAGAGGAAAGGGCAGGTCTGGAACGTCCAGGGCATCGATGTGGACCTCTGGCACCAGCAGAGACAGGTGCATGGTGAACTCCAGATCGCCGAGGCGGTCCTGCATCTTCCTCAGGGATCGGTCACCGGGGAGAATCTCCAGGCAGTGCTGGCCTTGAGCGAGGAGAACCTGACCATTACGCGCCTCGGGATCGATCTGGGGGATGCGACCTTTGAGGTGAGTGGGCGCGTGTGGAGCCCGTTCGAAAAGAGGAAACTGGAGCTCGTCCTGGCCGGTAAACTACCTCTGATGCGGCATGTTACCTTACCGGGAGCCATCCGGGTGAAGGGGCAACTGATGGGATCGGTTGAGCGGCCTCAATTTCAGGGCGGCGCCTGGCTCGAGGGGGAAAAGTGGCCCCGCCTCAGCTTACAGCTCCTTGCCGATCGCGAGGGACTCCTGGGAGAGCGATTGAAACTTCTCCCTGCCGTCGGGGAGATCTCGGGGGGCTTTCACCTGCAGTGGACGGACTTCAGCTACGATTTCTGGGTTCGCGGCCGAGGACTCAACCTTGCGCAGCTCGCGACCCCGCTCCTCGACACGGTGCCGGTGACCGGGAAGCTCGCACTCCAGGCGGGGGGCCGGGGCGCACCGCGTGCGGGGCTCACGGCTGAGACCAGCTTTCAGGTGACCTCGCTGATGCACCGCGGTCGCCCCCTCAATATCAAGGGGGCGGAGGGACTCGTGAAAGCGGGCCGCGGACGCGTCTCGCTTGAACACCTTCACGTGGATCTTCCACCAAACCGGCTCACCATGAAGGGGTCTCTTTGGAAAGAGTTGAACCTCGAGGTGTCGGGAAGCTTCCCTCGGATGGATCTGGTGGGACGGCTCCTGAGGGCGAAGAAGGAGCTGGGAGGAAAGGCGAAAGTGGTGGGGCGGCTGGGAGGACCATTCTCGGCGCCCGTGTTTCGGGGGACCCTCACCTGGGACACCCCCCGTCTTCTCGGAAAAGAGTTCCGCCAGATTCGAGGAGCGGTCCTGGTGGAGAAGCGAACGCTCATCGCTCCACGGCTGCGCGTCACCAAGGGAAAAAGTATCGGCATAATCCATCTCCGCTTGGCCCTGGCGAAGAAGCAGACGGCGGTAGACCTGGATCAGGATCTCCGGATCGAGGCGGAGGGACGGGTGAATGGAATTCCCAAGGACTTCCTCTCCATCTTTGTCCGAACAGCGATGCCTTTCACGGGCCGCCTGACGCTCGACGCGCGCGTCACGGGCGTTCCAGCGCGGATCGAGGGCCAGGGGCATTTCGTGGTGAAGGACGCAACGGTGTTGGGTGAGCCTTGGCAGGCCGTGGACGGAGACCTGAAACTTGAGCCAGAACGCCTCCTGTTCACAGAGGTCCGCTTGCATCGGGGGACCGAGCGGATGACGGGGAACGGTGTTATCCAGTTGAAGGGCGGTCAGACCAATTTTCGCCTGGCCGGCGCAGGACTCTCGCTGACGGGGTTTCGCCTCTTCGCGGGAACGCATCTCCGGGGAAGGATGCAGGTGAAGATCCGAGGGGAGGGTCGCATTGCCAATCCGACGGTTCGCGCAGATTACGAGCTCACGCGCCTCCGCTATACCACGGTCCCCCTGGGGCGCGGTCAGGGGAGCCTTGTGCTGCAGGACCGGACGGTGACCGGTCATTTGGACCTCCCGGAGCGAGGGTACGCGGCGCGGGGAAATCTGCAAGCCATCGCTCCGTACCCTTACACGGTGCACGTCACCATGAAACAGGCGGACTTAGCCGACCTCATCACCCTCACAGGCTTTTCTCTCCTGCGCGGGATTGGGGGCGCCGGTTCCGGGACAGTTCGCGTGAGTGGCAATCTCAAGCCACGCCGTTTGTCCCAGCTCACCCTCGAACTCGAGGCCCCCTCCATCCGCATCCACGGACATACCTTTCGCACCGCTAAACCGGTTCGCCTCGAGATGAAAGAGGACATTCTTACGATTTCTTCCCTCGCGGTGACCGGACGGAGGGGGTGGTTGAATGCTCGGGGACGAATCGCCTTCCAGGGGGTGGTGGATCTCGACGTGGAGGGCAAGATCCCGCTGGCCGTGGTCCTTCCCAAGCCGGGAGCCATCACGGGGATCGGGGGAGCCGGGAAGCTGGATGTAAAGGTCTCGGGGTTGTGGAAGGCGCCCCGCTACACGGGACGGCTCACGGTGAACAGAGGCAGTCTCCGCCTCGGCAAGCATCCGGAGCTCCTGGGAGGGATCGGAGGGCAGGTCGATTTCCAGGGGCAGAAGATTCGAGTTTCGGCCCTCGAAGGGAGATGGGCGAGGGGGAAGGTGACGCTTTCCGGGGCCGCATCCCGGGGACGGAGGAAAGAGTGGCGATGGGGGCTCGATCTCCGTGTGGATAATGCCGATGCAAGGCGAGTCTCTGCTGTGAAAGAAAAGGGGGAAGGACGCGTAACCGGTCGGATGCGTCTCTTGAGTAAGTTGACGGCCGAGGGGAGGAGCTGGAATCAGCTCCAACGGTCCCTCAGGGGAAAGGTCAGAGTAATCTTCAAGGGGGGCAAGTTTCGGCAATTCACGGTCATCGCCAACATCGTACGGATCCTCAATCTGAACCCCGACCCTACTGAGGGGGTTCCCTATGATTACCTCAGGGCCCACTTTCGTCTGAAGCGGGGGGTGGCGGAGACCGACGATCTCAAGTTTGTCTCCCGGACCATGAACGCGGGGGGGGTCGGAAAGATCGATCTGGGTCGTGGGGAGGTCGATATGCTCCTCGGCGTGCAGCCGCTGCGCACCGTGGACAATGCAGTCAAATTGCTTCAACTCAACAAGATCCCCCTGCTGGGCCGTCTGTTGTTCGGCAAAGAGGAGAGTGTCCTGGTGGTTGCCGTAGAGGTCAAAGGCCCTTTGACCGAACCCCGGGTTGCTGCGGTGCCCGGGGAGTCCCTCGGGCGGGGGGTCTTCGGGGTCTTCCGTCGTCTGTTAGAGTTCCCCGGGGAACTGGGCGCGAGCGAAAAGTCCGGGGGTCTTCGATAACATGGCCGCCGGGATTGACCCTTCCGGGATTTTTTGATAGAAAAGAGCCAGAAAAGTCGACGGTCCGCAGGGTTCCTGCCTTCGTCCCTCCAACTGTCTGGTAGCCTTGCTGTAGGCGGCTCGCGCATATGCGCCTCGGAGTCGTGTCGGAACCCGGGAGGGGGGTGGGTCGCAACAGGTTGCTGGGGGAAATCACCGTTCAGAAGGGTGCAGAATGCCGCTGAGTCCCCGCGCAGCATTACAAGATTTTGTCAGAACAAAGTTGAAGGCCACCCGGGTCGTGGTCGTCTCCAATCGTCAACCGTACATGCACACCTACGAGGGGGACCGGGTGATCTGGCGACGGCCGGCCGGCGGAGTGGTCGTGGCGCTCGACCCTGTGTTGCGGGTGGCCAAGGGGAGCTGGGTGGCCGCTGGGCAGACCGAGGCGGACCGGCATGTGGTGGACGCAGAAGGGCGGGTCGGCATTCCGCCCGAGGATCCTCAGTACACCCTCCGGCGGGTCTGGCTCAGCAAGGAACAGGAAGAAGGGTATTACTACGGCTTCTCCAATGAGGTCTTTTGGCCCCTCTGTCATGCCGCCTTTGTTCGACCGATTTTCCGCGCCGCCGACTGGCAGCATTATCAGGCAGTCAACCGACTCTTTGTTGATGCCGCCCTGAAGGAAGCCGGCTCCGGGCGGGCTCTCGTCTGGACCCAGGATTACCATTTGGCTCTCTGCCCACAGCTTCTGAAAGAGGCGCGTCCGGACATCAGCGTGGCCCATTTCTGGCATATCCCCTGGCCAAACCCCGAGATCTTTCGGATCTTTCCCTGGAGGCGCGAGATCCTCGAGGGGATGCTGGGGAGTGATCTACTCGGATTTCATGTCCGCTACCATTGTGATAACTTCCTGGCCACTGTGGCCAGTGAACTGGAGGCCAAGATCATCACCGACCAGTCGGCCGTCCAGTACCGGGGACGCACGACCCTGGTAAGACCCTTTCCCATCAGTATCGACTATCATCGCATCGTCGAGGACCTCGGCTCACTTGAGGTGAAGGAAGAGACCCGTCGGATCGAGCGACTCCTGGGGGGGCGGCCGGAGTTTTTGGCGGTGGGCGTGGACCGGATTGACTACACCAAGGGGATTGTCGAGCGGTTGCAGGCCATCGATCGGTTCCTCGACCGCTACCCGCGATACCTGGGACGGTTCGTGTATCTGGGGATCGGCGCCCCTAGCCGGATCCCCATCCCGGCATACAAGCATCTTCGATCGGAGATCGCCCAGGCGGTGGAAGAGATCAACTGGAAGTACGGGACAGAGACCTGGCAACCCGTGGTCCTTATGGACCAACAGGTGAGCTACCCCAGGGTGCTTGCCTATCTGGCGGTGGCTGATCTCTGCCTTGTGACGGCGCTGCATGATGGCATGAATCTGGTCGCGAAGGAGTTTATCGCGGCGCAGCAACTGGAGGAGCCGGGTGTTCTCGTCCTGAGCCAATTTACCGGTGCGGCGCGGGAACTCACCGAGGCTCTGCCGATTAATCCGTACGACATCGAGGGGTCTGCCGAGGCCATCCGCCGGGGACTCGAAATGCCCCGGGAAGAGCGGGTGAGACGCTGCCGGTGGCTCCAGGAGCAGGTCCGGGATCATGATATTTATCGGTGGGCCCTCGATATGCTCACCGAGTTGAGACGGGTCCGCCGCGGCCGGTTATGATTCATCTCTTCCGGGTGTGGAACCGGTGTGCCGCCCGCATTCGGCGGGCTGGACAGATCGCTCTCCTCTTCGACTTCGATGGAACCCTGAGCCCTATTGCGAGCCGCCCGGACCTTCCCCGCCTCTCCTCGTCCAACCGAAAGATGCTCCAGGCCCTCGCCCAGACTAACCGGGTGGCCGTTGGGGTCGTCAGCGGCCGCGGGCTGAGGGATCTCCGGGGTCGCGTCCAGCTGCGCGGGATCTATTACGCGGGGAACCACGGCCTGGAGCTGGAGGGGCCGAGGGTGCGCTTTCTTCACCCGGGGGCGGCGGCGGCGCGGGCGGATCTCGTCCGGATTGCCAGGGAGCTCCGGAAGCGGCTCAAGGGAGTGTCCGGAGTGCTCGTCGAGGACAAAACCTTGAGTCTGAGCCTCCACCTGCGCCGGGTCTCGCGTGCCCGACGCGCGCATGTCCGGGGCCTCTTTGCTCGGACGGTCAAGCCGTATCTGAAGCGAGGTGCGATTCGGGTGACCCGAGGGAAGTTGGTTGTCGAGGTCCGGCCTGCCGTGAATTGGGACAAGGGGAGTGCCGTCAAACTCATTCGGCGGCAGATTCAAAGGGACTGGTCGTCTCGCAATATTCTCCTCTGCTACCTTGGGGATGACGAGACCGACGAGGCGGCCTTCCGGGCTCTCGGCGTGCATGACTTCGCGATCTTTGTGGGGGGGCGGAAGCGAACGAGTGCCGCTGTCTATTACCTTCGCGACCCCGGGGAGGTCGAGGATTTTTTGACGCGTGTGAGGAGCCTGAGAAAGGCGAGGGCCGCCTGAAGAGGCCTCCGAACGCTGAAGAGGGGTGGAACCAAGATGCCGCCAGGCTATGCGGGAAAACTGAAGACACTGGAGGAGCTTGTCGCCATTCGGCACGACCTCGGCCGACAGGGGAAGCAGGTGGTCTTCACGAATGGATGCTTCGACCTGCTCCATCGAGGTCACGTCCGGTTCCTGGGGCAGGCCAAGAGCTTGGGGGATGTGCTCATCGTCGCTGTGAATAACGATATCTCGGTGCGGACCCTGAAGGGACCGGATCGACCCGTGATGTCTCACGCGGAGCGCGCCGAGCTGCTCGCCGCCCTGGCAGCAGTCGACTATGTGCTTATCTTTGAGGAAGTCGACCCCGAAAAGCTGATCCGGGCGCTCGAGCCGGACCTGCTGGTGAAGGGAGGGGATTGGCCGGTGGATCACGTCGTCGGGCGGCAAATCGTCGAAAGCCGGGGGGGCCGGGTGTGTACCCTCCCATATGTGGAGGGGGCCTCGAGCAGCCAGCTCCTCCAGCGAATCCGGGAGGGCAAGGGATGAGTGCGAGACGGTTTGCCGATCTTCAGGGCCTCGGCCTTCAGGAGGGGCTGGCGGATCTGGCCAGCGGCGGCGCACTCAGCCTGTACGGCCTCTGGGGGGGTGCCCGGGCACTGGTGTTGGGGGAAGTTGCGCGGGCACTCAAGCGGCCACTGGTCGTGGTGACGGCGACGCTGAGTGAGGCAGAGGAGCTCACGGCGGATCTCCGTTTCTTCCTCGACCGAGACCGGGTGCACCTCTTTCCGGAGCCAGAGGTCCCCCCGTTTCAACCAGTCTCCCCCCCGCTCGAGCTCCGAGCGGAGCGGATCCAGCGTATCCGTGAGCTTCGGGACCAAGAGCTCAAAGCGCTCGTGGTGCCTATCCATGCCTTCTTCCGTCGCCTCCTCCCTCCGGACGCGTTGGATGAAGCGACCGTGCACCTGTATCCCGATCGGATCGTCCCTCCCGAGCAGGTGATAGAGCTGCTCGAGGTCGGGGGCTATCGATCGGTCCACCAGGTAGAGCAAGCGGGAGAGTACAGCCGCCGGGGGGGGATCCTGGACATTGGCCTTCCGCATCTTTTGCATCCGGTTCGGATCGAGTTCTTTGGAGACGAGATCGAGTCGATCCGGACCTTTGATGTCGAGACGCAACGCTCGCTTTCAAGCCCGGTCCGCGTGGACCGGGTGACCATCCTTCCTCTCTCTGAGGTCCTCCTGAGCCCGGAGTCTCGCGGGTTCGCCCGGCAGCGGCTGGGGGATGGCGACGCTCCGCTGTTGCAAGAGTCGGTGGAGGTTGGGCGACCCACTCCGGGGCTGGAGCGGTACCTCCCCTATTTTTATCGGCGAACCATTCCCCTCTGGGAGTACGTGAGTCCGGGGACGATTTTCGTCTGGGACGACCCGGATCAGGTGACGGCCAGGGGGGAGGCAACGGGAAGGCTCTTGGTCGAGGAGTACGAGCGCCATCAAGGGGAAGGGCTCCCCCCACTTGCTGCGACCCACCTCCGGTGGAAGGACATCCACGCCACCCTTGCCCCAAGACCCCGCATCAACCTTTTCCCATTCTCACCCGGCCCAGGACAAAGGGATCCGTGCGTTTTTGAGACAAAGCAGATTCCGTCGTTTCGCGGTCGGATCACCTCGCTGGTGCGCGATCTCGGGGTGTGGCGTCAAGAGGGGCGCGCCATCACGCTCGTCGCCAGAGGGGCGGCCCAGGCGCATCGCCTGTGGGAGGTCCTCCGCGAGCACGACCTTGGAGCGACCGTCACCGACGGGCCTTCCCTCCCCGGAAGGATCCACATCGTGGACGGGGGACTCAACGCCGGCTTTCACTTTGCCCCGCTCCAACGGACCTATCTCACCGAGGCCGAGATCTTCGGGCCGCGCAGGGGGGTATCTGTCCGCCGGCCAAAGATCCGGGAAGCTCGGGCCTTCGCGGCGTTCGAGGATTTGAAACCCGGCGATGTGGTGGTTCATCTGGATCATGGTATTGGCCGGTTTCATGGACTGGGGAAACTCACGGCGGGCGATGTCGAAGGCGATTACCTCCTGCTGGAGTACGCGGGCAGCGATAAGCTCTACGTTCCGGTGGACAAACTTCACCTCGTCCAGCGCTATATCGGTGCCGACGCTGGCGCAAGCGGCCCCCATTTGGATCGTTTGGGATCGACCTCGTGGGCGAGGGCAAAGGAGCGCGTGCGAGCGTCCGTTCGGGAGATGGCCCAGGAACTCTTAAAGCTGTATGCCGCCCGACAGGTCGGCGCAGGCCATCCCTTCGCGGAGGACACCCCTTGGCAGCGGGAGTTCGAAGCCGGCTTTCCCTTTGAAGAAACGGCAGACCAAGTGACAGCCATCCGCCAGGTCAAGACCGATATGGAGCGGCCGCAACCGATGGACCGCTTGATCTGTGGCGATGTCGGCTACGGCAAGACCGAGGTGGCCATGCGGGCTGCGTTTAAGGCGGTCATGGACGGCAAGCAGGTGGCGGTGCTCGTCCCTACGACCGTATTGGCCCTCCAGCACTTCCATTCGTTCTCGGACCGCTTCGCCCCCTTTCCGATCGTGGTGGAGATGCTCTCGCGGTTTCGGACGCGTCGCGATCAGCACAAGGTGCTCCGCGGGCTGCGGGACGGGACCGTGGATATCGTCATCGGTACCCATCGGCTGCTGCAGAAGGACGTCCGCTTCCGAGACCTGGGCCTCCTCACGGTGGACGAGGAGCAGCGTTTTGGCGTGGCGGCGAAAGAGCGGCTGAAGCAGTTCCGAACCGAGGTCGATGTCCTCACGCTCACGGCCACCCCCATCCCGCGGACCCTCCACATGGCGATGTTGGGCGTCCGGGATATTTCTACTATCGAGACGCCTCCCGAGGATCGGCTGAGCATCCGCACCTACGTCACGCGCTTCGACCCCGAGGTGATCCGCCAGGCCGTCGAGGAAGAAGTCAGCCGAGGTGGCCAGGTCTTCTTCGTCCACAACCAGATCGAAAATATCCACGCGATGGCGCGGTTGCTGAAGCGCCTGCTCCCCCACGTGAGCATCGCCGTGGCCCATGGACAGATGGCGGAGGCGGCGCTGGAACGCATCATGTGTGATTTTTATGCGAAGCGGTATCAACTCCTCTGCTGTACCGCCATCATCGAGTCGGGCCTGGATATCCCGACCGCCAATACCATCATCATCAACCGCGCGGATCGGTTTGGACTCGCCCAGCTCTACCAGCTGCGAGGTCGAGTGGGGCGGGACCGGTTCCGAGCGCATGCCTACCTCCTCGTACCCCAGGAAGAGGTCCTGAATGACAGTGCCCGGAAGCGGCTGCAGGTCGTCGCCGAGCTGACCGAACTGGGCTCCGGCTTCAAGATTGCCGCCAGGGATCTAGAGATCCGGGGGGCAGGGAATCTCCTCGGGGTAGAGCAGCACGGGTACATTAATGCGGTAGGGTTTGATCTCTACTGTCAGCTGATCCAGGAGACGGTCGGGGAATTGAAAGGCGCAGATCGCGAGGTCGTGGTGGATCCGGTCCTCCGTCTCTCCATCGAGGCGCACATCCCAGAATCCTATGTCTCGGATGCGGTCGTCCGCCTCATCCTGTACCGGCGCCTCTCGGCCGCCACCTCGGCGCAAGAGCGCGCGGAGTTCGCCCGGGAACTCCGGGACCGGTTTGGCCCGCTCCCCCCGCCAGTAGAGAATCTGTTGAAAGTCCTCGACCTGAAGGCGACGGCCCGGGCCCTCCGAATCAAGGAGATCGACGCCCGTCACGACGTTATGCGGATCGCTTTCGGGCCTGCCCCCCCTGTCACGCCGGAGCGACTTATGGGTCTCCTCCAGAAAATGGGGGGTGAGCTCCGGTATCTGCCCGAGGATGCGTTGGAGCTCACGGGGAATGGCGCTCCACCGTTGGAGCGGATTGCGAGGCTCCAGACCCTGCTTGACCATATGCGGGAGCCATCTGAAGAGTCCATCGAGACGTCTCGAGGGTCGTGATGCGTCGATACCCACAGGTCCTGTTCCTTTGCCTTCTCGTGTGGGGGAGGGCTGCGGCGGCGGGGCAGGGGTTCCTCATTGATAAGGTTGTTGCCGTGGTGAACGACGAGGTGATTACCCTGAGCGAGCTCCAAAAGGAAGGGCAGCCTCTCATGCAGCGGATCCGGGAGGAGTTGGAGGAGGACGTGCAGGCGAATCAGATGCGAATTACCCAGCGACAGATTCTCGATGACATGATCCTTCGTCGCTTGCAGCTCCAGGAGGCCAAGAAGCTCGGGATCGCCGTGGATGAGACCGACGTGACCGCGACCGTAGAAATGATGAAGGAGAGTAACGGAATCAGCAGTGATGCTGAGTTCGCCGAGGTGCTGGCGCAGCAGAATTTCACCCTGAAGGAGTTCAAGACGAAAGTCTCGGAGGAGATGGTCGTGAGTCGGCTCCTCGCGCGCAAAGTGCGGACCAGCATCGTCGTGGCCGAGGAGGAGATTACCGAGTATTATCAAGCCCACTTGGATGAGTTCGACCAGTTCCCCTCTGTCCGGCTGCGGCATATCCTGATTCGTCTTCCCGAGGACCCTTCTCCTCAGGGTGTCATGCAGGCCCAGAGCCGCGCCGCGGAGGCGCTGCGGAGGCTCAAAAGTGCGGCCACGTTTCAAGAAGTGGCTGCAGAGTATTCCGACGGCGCGGCGGCCAAGGAGGGGGGCGACTTGGGCGTGATTCGGAGGGGGGAACTCGATCCTGCCCTGGAGCAGGTTGCGTTTTCGCTGGAGCCGGGGAAAATCAGCGACGTGATTGAGACCGCCGCGGGGCTCAATATCATCAGAGTGGAGGAGCGGACAACCGGCGATGTCCCGATTGCCAAGGTCAGGGACCAAGTACGCCAACGCCTCTTTGCCGAGAAGATGCAGCAACAAACGAATGCGTATTTCGCCGAGTTAAAGGAGAAGGCGTACATAGACATCCGCCTCACCCAATAAATCCCGCTGAGAGCTAAGAGTCGAGAGTTGAGGGAAAGAGTTGCACTTTACCCTGGGGGGAGGTTCTTCACACTCTCAGCTCTTTCCTCTCAACTATTCGCTATGCACTAGCAGAGGGGGAGGTCGGCGGCGGCGTTGAGGTCAAGGGACGCCGCTTCTCCTCGGCCAAGGCGGGCGGATCCGGCCGCAGCGATCATGGCGGCGTTGTCGGTGCAGAGTGTGGGCCGGGGCCAGTACACTTCTATCTCGTCGCGGATGGCCCTTGTTGCAAGCTGTTGCCGAAGCGATTGGTTGCAGGCTACGCCACCCGTGAGGAGGATACGGGGTGCCCTGACGTGCTTGGCGGCCTTGATCGCATTGCGCGTGAGGACGTCCACGACCGCCTGTTGGAAGCTCGCAGCAATATCCGCCACCAGTGGGGGGTCCAGGGGAACGAGTTGTGGGTCAGGAGTTTTTGTCCTTGTGGCACCCCGTCTCCGGGGTTCCCGGAATCCCTTTTCCTCGAGATAATGAATAACCGCGGTCTTGAGTCCGCTGAAGCTGAAGTCGAGTGATCCGTGCCCGAGGGTCGGACGCGGGAGGGGGACGGCGCGGGGATCTCCGGTCTTCGCCACCTGTTCGATGTGGGGGCCTCCGGGATAGGACAGACCGAGAATCTTTGCGACCTTGTCAAAGGCCTCTCCGGCCGCGTCATCTCGGGTACAGCCCAGCAAGCGATACTTCCCAGGGGTCTCTGCGTGGTACAGGTGCGTGTGTCCCCCCGAAGCCACCAGGGCCACATAGGGGCATTCGAGGTGTGGATGGTCGAGCAGACCCGCGTGGAGATGCCCTTCAATATGGTTGACAGCGACCAGGGGCTTCCCAAGGGTGTACGCCAACGCCTTAGCTGTGGACACCCCCACGAGGAGAGAGCCCACCAGGCCGGGACCGACCGTTACAGCGAGGCCGGTCAGATCATCAAAGGTAATCCCGGCTTCCTGGACCGCCAGTCGGGTGACTGGCCCGATCATCTCGAGATGGCGCCGGGAGGCCAGCTCGGGCACGATCCCCCCGTACGGGGCATGCAGGGCTGCCTGAGATGCCACAATGTTGGACCGGATCTTTTCCCTCCCTTCCACCACTGCAGCCGCGGTCTCATCACACGAGGTCTCGATGCCCAGAATCAGGTCAGCCATGGTCTGAAGGAAATGGTTAGTGCCTGGTGGGTGGCGGCTGGTCGTTAGTGGCTAGTGGTTGGTCGTTACGGAAAGCCGACTCGTCTGGGACAAACCAATCACTAATCACCAATCACTAGTCACCAAGCACCAGTCACTGGTCTGTTTGGCCGGACGCGACCGCCTTCGGAGGCCGTTCGAAGATCAGGATTGCCTTGAGGACCTCCACTGCGCGTCCGAGTTGTGGGTCCTTCTTGGGGTCAGGGGTGCGCCGACCCAGGGGGCGAGATGTATCCCCCTCCTGCTCGCCGATGGTCTGAGTCCGCCGGCCGATCGGCTTCTGGCCCTTGGCGGGTGTCGGCGGCGTGGGCGGTTTGACAATGATGTCCGGCGTCATACCGGTGCCGTCGATGGCAATGCGCTTGGGGGTGAAGTATCTGGCGGTCGTGAGCCTCAGACCGGACCCATCATTCAGCGGAATGACCGTCTGGACGGTCCCCTTGCCAAAGGTCTGGGTGCCTACCAGGACCGCTCGCTGATGGTCTCGTAACGCTCCAGCCACAATCTCGGAAGCACTCGCAGAGCCTCGATTCACCACCACCACCATGGGGTAGTCCTGGGGATTATCATGTTCGTCCACAAAGCGCAGATTCTGATTTTTCGCTCGGCCCTCAGTATAAACGATGAGCTGTCCTTTCTTCAGGAACAGATCTGCGACCTGGACCGCCTGACTTAGCAGCCCCCCGGGGTTGTTCCGAAGGTCGAGGATGAGGCCGCGCATCCCTTTTTCCTGGAGCTCGTTGAGTTCCGCCTCCAGGTCCCGCCGGGTCCGCTCCTGGAACGTGTTTACCCGAATGTACCCGATCCCGTCTCCGAGATCCGACGCCCGTACGCTGTGCACTTCGATCACGTCGCGGGTGATGGACACGTCAAAGGGGTCCGCCCCCTCCCGGAGAATGGTGACGGTCACTTCGGAACCCTTGGGTCCCCGAAGCTTCCGGACCGCCTCCATGAGCGTCATGTCCTTGGTCTGCTCCCCATCGATCCGGACGATGCGATCCCCCGCTTGGAGGCCGGCTTGATCCGCCGGCGTCCCTTCGATGGGGGCGACGATTGTGAGATCCCGGTCCCGCACCGTGATCTCGATCCCTAGCCCCCCGAAGCTCCCCTGGGTTTCAATCTGCATCTCTTTGTAGACTTCGGGCGACATAAAGGAGCTGTGGGGATCTAACGTGCTCAGCATTCCCTTAATCGCCCCGTAAACCAGGTCCTTTGACTCGGTGGAATCGACGTAGTTGTTCCGCAACAGGGTGAGGACTTCGGAAAAGACCTTGAGGGTATCGTAGGCCTCCTCCTTGGCCCCGACCCGGCGGTGGACACCGCTGATCACGATCACCACGGTCAAGAGTGCGATCACGAGGATGACTCGTATCCAGTCCGGCTGCTTCCTGGAGACCATCGCGGGAACCTCCTTTGCGCGCGGCGCTATATGTTCTTGGGGGTGCACGGGGGTGTGCAAATAGTATACCACAGCGCGGATGGTTCGAGGAAATTCTTAGGGTCGTTTGGCAAGCCAGACGAGGGGGTCCTGTGGCTCTCCCCGGTAGCGGAGTTCAAAATAGAGCTGGGGCCCCTCGAGCGAGCCGGTCTCCCCGACCCGCCCGATGGCTTGGCCGGCCCGGACCGTATCCCCCACCCGGACGAGGAGTTCCGAGGCGTGGGCATAGAGAGAGAAGAAGCCTTGGCCGTGATCCACGATGATGAGCTTGCCGTAGCCCCGGAACCAGTTCGCATACAGGATGGTGCCGCCATACACCGCCCGGATCTGCTGGCCGAGGGGGGCGCGAATGCCGATCCCCTTGTTGACGGTCACGACTTTAAACTTGTGGTTCTCCTGCCGGCCAAAGCGGGAGGCCACCTTGCCCTTGGTCGGCCAGGGCAGCTTGCCCTTGCGGGCGGTAAACGGGCCGGGCGGAAGAGCGAGTGATGGCTTGGATCGCGTCTTGGACTGCCTGCTCAGTCGTTTGATCAGTTTCTGGAGACGGGTGGAGACTGCCTCAAGCTCTCGGATGGCCGTCAGATAGCCCTCCTTCTCTTCCCCCAGGCGAGCCAGCAGGATCCGCTGCCGCCATTTCTCATCCGCAATCGCCGCCTGCGTTGCTTGGAGGCGCTTCTGGGTCTTTGCCCGGGCGGCCAGGCGGGCCTTGAGCGCTGCCTGCTTCTTCTTCAAGGCAGTCAGACTCGCGGCATAGCGTTCGCTCAGGGCCCGATCGTGGGCCGTGATGGTCCTGAGATATTTCATTCGGACCGCCATGTCGGTGAGGCTGTCGGCCGAGAAGAGCAGGCGGAAGGCACCGAACTGTCCCTGCTTATACAGGGCCCGGAGGCGGTGGGCCCACCGCTCGGTGATCTGTTGCGTCTGGCGGTCGGCGCGGCGAATCTTTCGCCGTTTCTTCCCGATGGCCCGCTTATCGGTCTTCAGTTTCTCTTCGAGCGTCTTGAGCTGCTTCGTGTTCTGCCGAAGGTTTTGCTGAATCTTTTTCAGGGTGGCCCGGACGGTCGCCTCTTTGGCTGCCGTTTCTTGGGCCTTCTTCCGTTCCTTCGCGATCTCCTTTTGCACCGTCTCGAGCTTTTGCTTCTTCTCGCGGAGGGTTCGCTTCTGACGCGCCTGCAGGCCTCCGGTCGACAGCAGCAGCACGCCGACCGCGGCGATCACCACTCCAGAGCGGATCTGCTTCATCTCCTCCTCTTACACCTTGAGAAATCGCCGGACCGCCACCAGACTGGCTACGCCGCCCAAGAAGACCCCGATGCCGATCATGGCCATCCGGTACTCGGTCTCGAGGAATTGGGCTAGTTCCGGTCCAGAGAAAATGATGGAGGCGGACGTGTCCATTTGCCACAAAGTCGCCCGGAACAAGACGTAGAGTAGACCCAGGGCCAACGCGGCTCCGAGTCCGCCTTGCAGGGTCCCTTCAAGGATAAGGGGGATCTGGACATAGGTCCGGGTCGCGCCGACCAGGCGCATGATCTCGATTTCCTGGGCCCGGGCATACACGGCCATTCGGATGGTGTTGGATACGATAAAGAGCGAAGCCACTCCCAACACCCCCCCGATTACGATCCCCACAATTTTCATCACCTCGACTACACTCGTCAGGCGCTCGACCCACTCCTGACCGTACAAGACGTCTTCGACGCCTTCCACGCGCTTGAGCGAGGCGGCCAGTTGCCCTAAGGAATTGGCCGTCTGGTATTTCTCATGAATCCGGAGTTCGAACGAGGCGGGGAGCGGGTTGGTCTTCATCCCTTCCAAGAGACTCTCCTGGCCGCGGGTCTGTTTCCGAAACTTGGCCAGCGCCTGCTTTTTCGAGACATAGATCACCTCGCGAACCGCCAGCTCTCCGTCCAGGCGTTTCCGGACAAGGACCTGCTGTTCCTTAGTAATGTTGTCGTGCAGAAAGATGACGACCTGGAAATCTTCCGCCCATCGATCTACCACCGCGCTCAAATTGAGGGTGAGGAGTAAAAAGATTCCGGCGATCAGGAAGGCAATGGTGATGGCCCCGACGGAGGCGACGACCCCCCAGCCTCCCCGCCGAAAGTTGAGGAAGGTCTCACTCACGAGGTGCCGGATCCGCTCCCAGAACATGGGTTACGCGATCTCCTCCACCAAGCGGCCTTGCTTCAGGATGAGGGTGCGATGGCCCATCTCGGACACGAGCCTGGGGTTGTGCGTCGCCACGACGACGGTGGTCCCCCGGATGTTCACCTCGGCCAGGAGGCGCATGACGTCGAGCGCCAGATCCGGATCGAGATTGCCGGTGGGCTCGTCGGCCAGTAGGATCACGGGATCGCTCATGAGGGCCCGGGCGATCGCCACGCGCTGCTGTTCCCCCCCCGAGAGCTTGTAGGGCGTCTGGTCCGCTTTCTGGATGAGGCCGACGTCTTTCAAGAGGCGGCCGATCTTGCGTCGGCTGATGGTGTCAGGGATGCCCAGGACCCGGGCGACCAGATGGAGATTGGCGTAGACCGTCCGGTCCATGAGGAGTTTGAAGTCCTGGAAGATCACGCCGATGCCCCGCCGCAGGGCTGGTAGTTTGCTCTCCCGCAGTCGGACGACATTGCGACCGTGCACGAGAATCTGCCCGGAGGAAGGCAGTTCATCGCGAAAGATGAGGCGAAGGAGGGTCGTCTTGCCGGCCCCACTCGGACCAGAGAGAAAGACAAATTCTCTCTTCTGGATGTGGAGCGTGATGTCCGAGAGGGCGACAACGTCCTTCGGATAGATTTTGGAGACATGAAACATCTGAATCATCACGTCTCCCCGGCGCTGCGCGGTCCCGCTTTCGCTGGAGGCTAGCGTTTTTACCGCAATTTTTCAACCCCAAACTCCCTTGAGCCACCTAAATCAAAGCCTTGCGGGCGGGATCCGTGCCGTGGATGGCGGGGGGTGGCATTGACAAGCCTCGCGGGCATCCCTGGCGGCCAGGCATCAGGCGATATAGGTCAATATGTGGTCCCAGATCTCTATTCAATTGCAGGACTTGGTTA
>VRUN01000080.1 GCA_019456075.1 Candidatus Methylomirabilota bacterium | reverse complement strand
CCCAATGTCGATCTCGACGTTAAAGTGGCCAGCATTGCATAAAATGGCGCCGTCCTGCATGACCTGGAAATGCTCGCGTCGGATGACTTCGGTGTTTCCAGTGGTCGTAATGAAGACGTCTCCCACACGTGCCGCCTCGCGCATTGCCATTACGCGAAACCCATCCATCATCGCTTCCAGGGCGCGCAGGGGGTCTACCTCGGTCACGATAACGTGGGCGCCCATGCCCCGTGCCCGAGTGGCCACGCCTCGGCCACACCAGCCGTACCCCGAGACCACGAACTGTCTGCCAGCAATTAGGATATTGGTAGCACGGAGGAGACCATCCAGGGTGCTTTGCCCGGTCCCGTATCGGTTGTCGAAAAGGTGTTTCGTGTCCGCGTCGTTGACGGCGATGATGGGACAACGCAAGACTCCCTTTTTCTCCATCTGTCGCAACCGCACGACCCCCGTCGTGGTCTCCTCGGTCCCGGCAATGATCCCCGGTAGGAGCTCGGTACGATCGCCATGCAGAACCGAGATAGTATCGGCGCCGTCGTCCATGGTGATCTGAGGTCGCACCTCTAAGATGCTTTGGATATGCTTGTAATACGTTCGCCGATCCTCTCCCTTGCAGGCGAATACGGGCACATGGAAATGCTTGACCAGGGCGGCAGCCACGTCATCCTGAGTACTCAGCGGGTTGCTTGCGCACAGGGCTACTTGGGCGCCTCCGGCCTTTAGCGCCTGAACCAGATTCGCTGTCTCGGTCGTGACGTGAAGACAGGCAGAGACCCGGATGCCACGCAGAGGTTTCTGTTTGCTGAACCGCTTCTCAAGATGCGTGAGAACCGGCATGAATCGCCTGGCCCACTCAATCCTTTTGAGCCCTTTTCCGGCGAGACCAAGATCTGTAATATCGTATTCCACGCCCCCTCCATAAGAGAACCGACGTTCTTGATTTACCGTTTACAGGCCACAGAAAAAATCAAGGGCCCCGCAAGGGACCGTAAACAGTGAACCGTCTACCGCGAACTGTGTTCAGGCACCGAGCCGCCCGGCCTCTCTCGCCAGGATCTCGGCACGGTCGACTCGCTCCCACGTAAAGTCCGGCTCGTTCCGACCAAAGTGGCCGTATACGGCCGTCTGTCTGTAAATGGGCCGCCGCAAGTCCAAGGCCTTCAGGATCTCGGCAGGCGTTAACTCGAAGTGCTTGCGGACCAAAGTACAGAGGGCCTCGTCGGGGATCTTTCCCGTCCCCATGGTGTCGATCATGATCGAAACTGGCTCGGGAACGCCAATCGCATACGCGAGCTGAACCTCGCACTTGTCTCCCAGATCTGCCGCAACGATATTCTTAGCGATATACCGGGCCATATAAGAGGCCGAGCGGTCGACTTTGGTCGGGTCCTTCCCTGAATAGGCACCGCCGCCGTGACTGCCGACTCCCCCGTACGTATCGACAATGATCTTCCTCCCGGTCAGCCCCGTATCACCTTTGGGTCCTCCAATAACGAACCGACCCGTGGGATTAATGTGGTACACAACACTCTCCGGGTCCAAAAGGTCTTGCGGGATGACGGGATAGACCACCCTCTCAATGATGTCTTCCCGCAATTGTTGGAGCGTGACGTCGGGGCTGTGCTGGGCGGCCACCACAATGGCGGTTACCTGGATTGGCTTCCCGTCTGCATACTCTACGGTCACTTGGGATTTCCCATCCGGGCGGAGGTAGTCCAGGATATTCTGCTTTCGCACCTCCGCCAATCGCCGGCAGAGCTTATGGGCCAGCATGATCGGCATGGGCATCATCTCTGGGGTCTCCCGAGTGGCATATCCGAACATCAACCCCTGATCGCCGGCTCCCTGAATATCCACCCCCAGCGCAATGTCTGTGGATTGCTCCTGGATCGCCGTGATGACGGCACACGTCTCATAGTCAAAGCCGTACTTCGCTCGGGTGTACCCGGCGTCGCGGATGATTTCTCGGACGACCCGCGGGATATCGACGTAACACTTAGTCGTAATCTCCCCCGCCACAAAGGCCATACCAGTCGTCACCATGCTCTCGCACGCCACCCGGCCGTACGGGTCCTGACTGAAAACCGCGTCGAGAACTCCATCAGAAATCTGATCCGCAATCTTGTCGGGATGCCCCTCGGTGACCGACTCGGATGTAAACAGATAGCGTCCTGATGGCATGGGTGTTCCCCCTTTATGAGTCCCGGTTGCCTTGAAAATCCGCGCACACCTGATCCCAGACCCCCTGGGATTTGAGGAGCCACTCCACCGCCTCACGGACCGCTCCCTTCCCTCCCGGGAGCGATGTCACCAGGTGGGCAGCGCGTCGAACTTCGGCTGGTGCATCGGCGACGGAAATGGCCAGACCTGCCTGCCGCAGCACCGGAAGGTCTGGAAGATCATCGCCCATATAGGCAACCTCTGTATCCGCGAGGCGGTACCGCACCAACAATTGCCGGTACACACCCATCTTGTCCTCAACCCCGATATGCACCTCGGCCAGACGAAGCTCTTCAGCCCGACGAAAGAGGGCTTCGGATTTTCGACCGCTTACGAGTCCGATCGTGATACCCGCCTCTTGGGCCGCCTTGAGGGCAAAACCATCACGAACATGAAAGGACAGTACCTCCAGCCCTGCGCTCCCATAAGTGATGCGGCCATCGGTCAGGACGCCATCAACATCTAACAATAGCAAACGGATTCGCTTCGCTTTCTCCCGGACCTCCCGACCTCCCGAGACCTTCTTTTTTTGTCCCATCGCGTTGTCCCGAAAGCGCGGACCGGGCTCCGACGGGGCCGGCAACCCGTACGGCCGGCCGCTATATTATCCCAGCCTGCAGGATGTCGGGTAGAGGGTAGACACCGCGATACCGTAGGCGTTGGCGGAGGAAAAGTCAATAGGAAAGCGACTCTTTCGAGACTCTCGAAAGCACCTCCGTTATGGGCACGCCGATTTCAATACCGATCCGGAAGGCCGGCAGCGGCACGTGCGAGCTGGCCGTGCATAGCCTCGGCCAACCCGTCCACACTAATGCGCGGGGAATTCTCCGCTCCTCGGACACAGTTCGGATAGACGCAAGGGCAACAATACTCCATGCCCCTGTGAATCGCCCGGTGCCGTCGTCCCCACGGCCCCATTCCGCAGGATCGGAACGGCCAAACAGCGCTACAACCAGGGTTCCCACGGCGGCGGCGATGTGCTGGGGGCGTTATTTGACCCTCCAACGATCACTGTGCAGGCGCACGGCTCAGCTCTCGGTCCCCCCGAGCTCCAACCCCTCGAATTGCTTCTGGTAAAGACGGTAGTAGACCCCGCGGGCCTCCAAGAGTTCCTGGTGCGTCCCGCTCTCCACGATCCTGCCCTGCTCCAGCACTAGAATCTTGTCCGCCCGGAGGATCGTCGAGAGGCGGTGGGCGATGATGAAGGTGGTCCGGTCCCTCATGAGGTTGTCGAGAGCGCCCTGGACCAAGCGTTCTGATTCCGCATCGAGGGCCGAGGTGGCTTCGTCGAGAATAAGGATCGGGGCATCCCGAAGAACCGCGCGAGCGATCGCGATTCTCTGCTTCTCTCCGCCCGAGAGACGTACCCCTCGTTCACCGACGCATGTCTCATATCCTTGGGGTAGCCGCTCGATAAATTCGGTCGCGTGGGCGATCCGGGCCGCCTCCCGAACCCGGTCAGACTCGACCCCCCACTGGCCGTAGGCGATGTTGTTGTGGACCGTGTCGTCAAACAGGATGGTCTCTTGCGTGACAATCCCAATCTGCTCCCGCAGCGAGCGGAAGGTCACACGGCGCACGTCGGTCCCGTCAACCTCCACCCTCCCAGCAATGGGGTCGTAGAACCGCGAGATCAGGTTTACCAGGGTGCTCTTCCCCGCCCCGCTCGATCCGACGATGGCTACCAGCTCGCCAGACCTGACCTCTAACGAGACACCGTCCAAGACCGGTGCGGCCCCGTCGTAGGCGAAGGAAACGCCGCGGAAAGCCACATCCCCTCGCACCGCCGGCAGGGAGACGGCGTCAGGCGCCTCCAGGAGATCAGGCTTGGTGTCCATGAGTTCAAAAACACGCCTCACCCCTGCCATACCTCGCTGAATCATGTTGTTCAGCCCACCAAGGCGCTTGATGGGGTGGAAGATCGAGAGCAGGGCGGCAAGGAAGACCATAAATTCACCCAGGGTCAGGATCTGTCGCAAGACGGAATAACTCCCGAAGATCACGATCCCCAAGATCCCAATGCCCCCCAGAACTTGCAGGAAGGGGGAAGAGAATGCATTCACCCGAGCGATCCGCACGGCGGCCCCGAAAGCCTCCCGGTTCTTCCGGGTGAAGCGACGCTCCTCGTACTCCTCTCCCAGAAAGGCCTTGACGATCCGGATCCCCGTGAGAGCTTCTTGGAGGATGCTGTTCAGCTCGGCACGCCGCTCCTGAACCTCCAAGCTCCGGCGACGGATCTTCTTCCCGAACTCGGCGATCGGAAAGAAGAGCAGCGGGAGGCCGATGAGACAGAAGAGGGCGAGCTGCCAGTGGAGCAGAAAGAGCAGGATACCAAAGCTCAAGATGTAGAAGGGCTCCCGGAGGGCATGGCCGAAGGTGAGGATCACCGTCTCCCCCATAAGGTTTACGTCCAGGGTGAGCCGCGCCATGAGTTCGCCGGTGGAACGCCGGCTGAAAAAGCCGAGGGAAAGCGTGTGAACGACAGCGTACAAGTCATTGCGGACATCCATCATCACGTGTTCGGCCACGTAGCTCATCAGGAACTTGTGCAGGTAGGTGAGTGCGCCCTGCACGATGAGGAGGATCAGGAGTATGCCGCATATCGCGATCACCACCGTCAGCTTGTCCGCCTCCTGGATCCAGGTCAGACTGTTGATCACGCTTCCCAGGTGATCCTGGAGCGCCTTCGGCAGGCTGATAAAAGAAGGGGCACCCTTGGGGGAGAGGACCAGATCGAGGATCGGCTGGATTGTGCCGATGGAGATTGCGCTCAAGACCGCCACCAGCAGCATGGCGACGATGGCGACGCACATTTTCCCTTTGTGTACCAGGGCATATCCCAAGAGGCGACGGAAATCACTCATAGGCGATGCTCATGCCGTCCCGATCCATCATACGACGCCAGCCTGTAGAATGTCGTGCAAGTGGAGTATGCCCTCCGGGTGTCCCGCCGGATCAATGATGAGCAGAGACGTAATCTTATGGTGTTCCATTACTTGGACGGCCCGGGCAGCGAGCTCATCCCTATCGATGACCTTCGGGGAAGGGGTCATGCAATCCTTAGCCGGTCGTTCCAAAAGATCGTTGTGTTTTTCCAGTCCGCGTCGTAGATCGCCGTCTGTAATGATCCCACTCAGGCGCCCTTCCTGGTCTACCACCATGGTCATCCCGAAGCGTTTGGTGCTGATTTCAAGGATCACATCACGCATCAGCGTCTCTTCGGAGACGATAGGCATTTCGGGACCGGCGCGCATCAGGTCCCGCACCCGCAAGACGAGGCGGCGACCCAGTCGTCCTCCGGGGTGGAGGCACGCAAAGTCCTCTGCCTTGAAGCCTCGCTTCTCAAAGAGGACAACAGCGAGGGCATCCCCCATGGCCAACGCGGCAGTCGTACTCGCCGTCGGAGCCAAGTTCAACGAGCAGGCCTCCTCATCCACGCTCACGTCGAGCGCCGCATCGCTCTCCTTTGCCAAAGCGGACTGCACATTCCCCACAAGTGCAATGAGTTTAACGCCGAAGCGCTTCAGAGCGGGAAGCATCTCCATAATCTCTGGGGTGCTGCCACTATTGGAGATTGCCACCACCACGTCCCCACGCACGATCATCCCAGA
>VRUN01000079.1 GCA_019456075.1 Candidatus Methylomirabilota bacterium | reverse complement strand
CGCTCCATCGGCATGGGAGGGACGGCACCGGGAGAATAGAGGTCAGGATAGGCCGCGTCGAGTCGGTCAGCGAGAAGAGGAAGTTCGACCCTTTCCGCGCCAACGAAGGTGCGAAAGGGATCAGGCTGAGTGTCCCAGTCCAGATATCCCAGCGACGCAGCGTAGTGGGACAAGTGATGCTTACTGCGGCGATGGTAGGCCAGCACGGCTTCGACCGAATTGTGTTCTTTGGTCATATTCCGAGCTCGCCTACCTGCACCCGCTCCATCCGATCGCCCTGCCGAATTGCATCCACGACCTCCTGCCCCTTCACTACCTTCCCGAACACTGTGTGTTTCCCATTCAAGTGTAGCTGCGACGAAAGCGTGATGAAGAACTGGCTCCCGTTCGTGTTCGGGCCAGCGTTCGCCATCGAGATCACTCCCCCCTCGTGTATCAGTGGATTCCCCTCTACTTCATCTTCAAACGTGTAGCCAGGACCACCTCGACCTGTACCCGTTGGATCTCCCCCCTGGATCATGAAATCGCTGATCACGCGGTGGAACAATACGCCATCGTAGAACCCCTCGCGGGCTAGGAAAACGAAGTTGTTGACCGTTTTTGGTGCATGTTGCGGGGAGAGTTTCAATTCAATGATACCCTTGTTGGTCTCAATCATTGTTCGATACGTCTTGCTTGGATCAATCTGCATTCCGGGTTGAGTACCCCACTGTTTCTTCGTCATAATTGATTCCTCCTTCACAAGAGCGCTCAATTACTTTGACACGCGAAGCGGCTATACGCCATCGGGTTCAGCGCATTGTTCGACTTCACGCACTTAATCAACGACCGTATCTTCTAAAAAACGAATTCCGTTTTCGGGGGGCTAATCGCCGGGTCAGCGATTCCGATCGTACAGGATCTGGAGACCTTTGAGGCTCAGGAGGGGATCGATTTGCTGGACCGTCTCGGACTCCGCGAGAATCAGATGGGCCAACCCACCCGTGCCGATGACCACCGGGTCCCGCTCCATCTCCTTGACCATCCGGCGCACAATCTCGTCGACCAGACCGAGATGTCCGTAGAAGAGGCCGGCCTGCATGCTCGCTACGGTATTCTTCCCTATGACCCCTTTGGGGTGGACGATATCGACCCGTGGTAGCTTGGCCGCCCGTTCAAACAGGGCCTCGGCCGATATCCCAATCCCCGGCGCGATTACTCCACCAAGGTACTCCCCCCGTGCAGAGATCGCATCGAACGTGGTGGCAGTGCCGAAATCGACCACAATGGCGGGACCACCGTATGTTTCATAAGCGGCGACGGCGTTGACGATGCGGTCTGCCCCGACCTCGCGAGGATTGTCATAGAGAATGGGCATCCCGGTTCGGATCCCCGGCCCGACCACTACGGGATTCACCTGGAAGAAGCTCGGGGCCATCTCTTCAAACACGGGCTGAAGCGGTGGGACCACCGACGCGATAACGACGCCGGTCACCACGGACCGCGACTTCCCCGCCACGTCAAACAGGCTCTTCAGGAGGATCCCGTACTCATCGGGTGTTCCATCCCGCCGGGTCCCGATCCGCCAATGGTGCACGAGGTCCCGCTCCTCGAAGAGCCCAAGGACTATGTTTGTGTTTCCAATATCGATCGCCAGCAGCATAGTTGAGGGTTGAGAGTTGAGAGTTTAGATTTTATAATTCACGGTTCACAGTCCGAGGTCCGATGCCGCGAAGAGCGAGGAGGGGGTCCCCTCCGAGGCAGGCGACATCTGGCTTGCGTCTGGCCGGGGTCCCGCCGCCGAAGCGTAGCGCAGGCGGGGGTGGCCCGCACTGGCGGATTACGACGCCTACGCATGCGTAAGGTTGCCTCTGCGCATCACGTCCTCGGAGAATTTGGCGCCGCCGAGGAAGGTCCCTCCGAGCTCTTCGCTGTCGATCATCCGTCGTCGGTCATCGGATAGAGACTTCGCCTGAAACCAGATCACGAATCTCCCCACCTCGGAGGCGGACTCGAAGTGATCCATCCCGGTTGATGGCCTCTGCAAAGGCATCGTACTTTTCCGCGTCGGTCTCGACCCGCACCCATCTTCCCACCGTTCCGGAGAGTCCGTACAGACGGCTCACAATCGGCTCGCGGACCCCGTCAACAAAGCGTAGATACCAGGCCTCCAAATGCCGGTATAGCGCCTGGGCCACGTGCAGTCGGGAAACCGGTCTACCCACGGCCAAGGCGAGCGACGTTGCCGAGACCTGGAGCGAGTCTGGGAAGTCGGCAAGCGTATGGTTACAGTTGACCCCGATCCCCACGACGGCGTAAATGACACGCTCCCCCTCCGCCTTGACTTCTACGAGGATCCCGGCCACCTTCTTCCCTGCCAGCATCAGGTCATTGGGCCATTTGATGCGTGGGACGACAGCGGGATCCACCTCAGCCACGGCCTCCGCCAGACTCACGGCGGCGAGCTGACTCAAGAGTGAGGCCTCCCCGGTGCGCAAGGGTGGCCGAAGGAGGACAGAGGTCCAGAGGCCCAAATGCGGTGCAGAGGCCCACGGTCTTCCCATGCGGCCTCGGCCGGCCGTCTGGACCTCGGCCACCACAACTGTCCCCTCCGGCTCTCCCTGCTCGCCCAGCTCTAAAGCGATCGTATTCGTAGACGTGACCTCGGAATAGACGAGAATGCGCCGTCCTACGACCCGGGTCCCAAGCTGCTGGGAGAGATTCTCTGTGGTCAGGGCCTCCCCGCCCAGTGGTTGACTCTCAACGCTCATCGCGCAGCATGGTAAGGTGTTTCTGGAGTTTTTCCAGGGTCTCTCGAAGAGTGTGCTGGTTCTCCCGCTCTTTGGTGACCACGTCGGCGGGGGCCCGCCCGAGAAAGTCCGCGTTGTTGAGCTTCCGGCTCACCCGGTCGAGCTCCCGCTCAACCTTGTGAAGCTCCCGGTCGACCCGCTGGGCTTCCGCGGTGATATCGATCAGCCCCTCCAGAGGGATGTAGATCTCCATGCCGGCAGTTACGATCACCGCTGATTGACGGGGCCTTTCGAGGACCCGCGCTGTCCGGAGCTCCTTCACCCGCGCGAGGTGTCGAATGTACGCGTCGGTACTTCCGAGGAGTGACTCTTCTTCCTCTCCCTCGACCTTTACCAGCGCAGTAAGCCACGCTTTGGGGGGAATCCGCACCTCCGACCGGATGTTTCGGATGCCCCGGATCACTCCCATAATGGTATCCATTTTCCGCACGGCATCTGGATCAACAAGGGACGGATCGGATGCGGGCCAATCAGCCACCATAATGCTTGGATGGTCTTTCCGGCGTGGCAGGCGCACCCAGATGTCTTCCGTGATGAAAGGCATAATGGGATGGAGGAGCCTGAGGGAGACCTCCAGCACATGAACAAGGAGGAAACGACCCGTCCAGGCCGCGTGTTCATCGCCATTCGTTGTAAACCTGACCTTGACGAGTTCCAGGTACCAGTCGCAGTACTCGTGCCAGAGGAACTGATAAAGGTGAGAGGCGGCATCGCTGAACCGATAGGTCTCGAGCGCCTCGGTCACCGACGCGATCACCTCTTGCAAACGGCTCAGGATCCAGCGATCCGCGAGGTCGCCCGGCGGTGGCCAATCACCGTGAAGGGTAGCAATAATTTTCTCTTTGTCCGCATCACTCACGTTCAGGCTGACAAACCGATAGGCATTCCAGATCTTGTTGCAGAAGTTTCGATAGCCCTCGATGCGCTCTTCTGAGAGCCGGACATCTCGTCCCGCACCGACCATGGCAGTCAGCGTGACGCGCAAGGCATCGGCGCCGTATCGCTCGATCACGTCCAGGGGATCGATGACATTCCCCTTTGACTTTGACATCTTCTGCCCCTCCGGATCCCGGACCAGGGCGTGGATATAGACCTGGTGAAAGGGGACATCCCCCATGCACTTGAGCCCCATCATGATCATCCGAGCCACCCAAAAGAACAGAATGTCGAAGGCCGTGACCAAGACGGTTGTGGGGTAAAAGACCTCAAGCTCCTTCGTCTGCTCCGGCCAGCCGAGGGTCGAAAAAGGCCAGAGGGCGGAGCTGAACCAGGTGTCGAGAACGTCGGGGTCTTGATACAGCTCCTGACCGCCGCACCGTGGGCACGCTTTTGGCTTTTCGCGCGCCACAATCGGTCGAGCTTCCGGCAAGATCACATAGGACGGCTCCGTAAACTTCGGTAGTGGGCCTCCTTCTCGTGTAGGAGCGGCCGAGTGTTCGGACTTAAAAATGTTCTCAGGGACCTCGCAAGTTAGGCAGTACCACGCCGGAATCTGGTGACCCCACCAGATCTGCCGAGAGATGCACCAGTCCCGAATGTTGTGCATCCATTCGAAGTAGTTCTTTTCCCATTGTGGGGGGGTAATCCGCACACGGCCTTCCTCCACCGCCCGGATGGCCGGCTCCGCCAGCGGCTTCATCCGGACAAACCACTGCGGGGTCAGGTAAGGCTCGACAGCCGTCTGACACCGATAGCACCGACCCAACGCGTACCGATAGGGTTCCTCCTTGACCAAGAGACCTTCCCGACGGAGGTCTTCGAGGACCATCCGCCGCACTTCAAACCGGTCCCGCCCGATGTAGCGGGCGAGACGGCTCCGGGCCTCGTCACTGGCTTCGGCCAGGAAGGCTTCATTGAGCGTCCCGTTCGATTGGAACGTGGCGATTGTCTGCAGGCCATGCTGCCGCCCGATCTCAAAGTCGTTGAAGTCATGGCCGGGCGTGATCTTGAGCGCTCCGGTCCCGAACTCCCGCGACACGTAGGGATCCGCGATGACCGGAAGCCTCCGACCCACCAGCGGGAGGATCACGTGCTGCCCGATGGCCTTTGTATACCGGGGGTCTTCCGGGTGGACCGCGACCGCCATATCTGCCAGCATCGTCTCAGGCCGAGTTGTGGCCACCACCAAACCGCCCGTAGGATCCTCCGCGAACGGATACCGGATATGCCACAGGTGGCCGTCCGCCTCTTCATGCACAACCTCGACATCGGCCAGGGCCGTCTCGCACCGCGGGCACCAGTTCACCAGCCGCTCTGCCCGGTACAGTAACCCATCCTCCCAGAGGCGGACGAACACCTCCAGGACCGCCCGCTGGCGTGGCCCGTCCATGGTAAAGGATTCCCGGGCCCAGTCACAGGAGGCCCCCATCTTCTTGAGCTGGTCGATGATGGTCCTGCCCGATTGCTCCCGCCACTGCCACACCCGCGCCACGAAGGCCTCTCGCCCGATCTGTTGTCGGGTCACCCCCTCCGCCAGGAGCTGACGCTCCACTACGTTTTGGGTCGCGATGCCCGCATGATCGGTCCCCGGCATCCAGAGAGTGCTATCGCCGAGCATTCTTCGCCACCGGACCAGGACATCCTGTAGGGTATTGTTCAGGGCGTGCCCCATGTGGAGGGAGCCGGTGATGTTTGGCGGTGGGATAACGATGGCATAGGGAGGTCGCGGGGAGTCAGGATCGGCGTGGAAGAAGTCCTCACGTTCCCACAGGGCATACCAGCCGGGTTCCACACCTCGAGGATCGTAGCCGTGGCCACTCCGCCCGCTCATTTCGCATCTCCAGAGAAAAAATTTGGGGCGTAAGGGCATTATACCCTTATCACCCCGGAAACGGTTGGCCTTTTTACTGCTTCCCTTCGACCAGATCTCGGATCCGCTGGATCTCCTGCGTAATCAACTGCTCGGCCAGGTCGGGAACCACCTCCCAGAGGAGCCGATCAACCCGCTCAAGGAGATCCGCCCTCAGTTCCCGGACGAGGTGGATGGCTACACGCTCCGCCACCGCGCGGGCTAACGTCTCGACCAGCTCAGGCGGAACCGTCAGGGCCTGCACTGCCGCCGGGCCTTCTCGGACCCTCTGAGGCTCCGGCACTCTCTCTTCTCGGGTCCGCGCCCCGGGCATCTCGATCCCGACG
>VRUN01000078.1 GCA_019456075.1 Candidatus Methylomirabilota bacterium | reverse complement strand
TGTGCTCTTCCGATCTCCTTCGATTCAGCTCGGCCATGATCTACCTCTCGGCAGCCTCGGCCGACCGACCGCCGGAACGGCGAGGGGTCACACCCAGACGCCGCTCGTAGCGGGCTTTGAAGCGGGCCACACCGGCATACAACGCTTCAGCAACCCGGTCTTTGTAACGTTCCGCCTGGAGTTTTCTCTCCTCTGCTGAGTTCGAGATGAACGCCACTTCCGTGAGGACCGCGGGCATGGCTGCCCCCATCAGGACAAAGAAGGGGGCCGATTTGACCCCTCTATTATCCACCTTGAGAATGTTGTCGAGCTCTTCGAGAAGGATCTGCGCGAGCTCGCTGGACTCTCTCAGGTAGAGGGTATTGGCCATGTCCCAGAGGATAGCCCTCAGGGCGTCTTCCTCTCTCGGCTTGAGTCCCCCGAGATTCACCGACAGATTCTCCCGGATTGCAGAAGCCCTGGCCGCGCTATCCGAAGGTTCTCGGTTCAAGAAGTAAGTTTCGAACCCCCGAGCCCTGGTGCGCGGGGAGGCGTTTACATGGATGCTGATGAAGAAGTCCGCCTTGACCCGATTGGCAATGGCGGTCCGCTCCTCGAGCGGAACAAAGACATCCTCCGTCCGGGTCATGACTACCCGAATCCCTAATCGTTCCTGGATCAAGCGGCGGAGTTTGAGCGCAATGTCCAAGACCACATTCTTCTCCCGCAACCCGTGTGCTCCCAGCGCTCCCGTGTCCCGTCCCCCGTGACCAGGATCGATGGCAATGGTCCGGAGACCCACGGGCGGCCCAACCGGAAGGGCATCCGACTGGGCGCGGGGCGGCAGCCCGGCAGGCCGAGCTCCAGTTGGAGATTGGGTGATCCCCGCCTTGGCTCCGAAAAGATCCACCACGATTCGATCGGGGTTGGTCAGGGCAAACGCCCGGGTGAGACCTCCAAAGGCATCGCGGTAAATGCGAAAGATCGCTTCCCCTTGCCCTTGAGTGGGCTCGATTATTTTGATCAATCCATCGTTGATCCGGATCGCTTCAGAGAGCATGGGAGAGAGGATTCCCCCTTGGATCCGGAGGCTGAGTCGGGCCTTATCATCCTCCTGCAGGCGAAAATTGAGGGGCTTGAGCGCTTCAATCACGATCCGGGTGTGGTCGGGATAGGCGTGGTGCCTGAGCAGACGAAGGTTGTACCGATCTTTGCCCAGCCAGACCACGCGCGTGCCCCGATTCCAGTAGATCCGTCCTTCACCATAGCGGGCCTCCAAGGCCCGGATGAGAAATTCGATCGGAACCCAAAACCTTCCTCGCCGTTTCACGGGAGCCGTCGCGAGGAGAAAAGTGGTATCCCCCACGACGATCCCCGCCTCACCCTCCACCAGGTGGAATGTTACTGCCTTCACCTGGAGTCCATCCCTGAGGACTTTTCCACCGCTGACCTTTGCCACCTGGCGAAGTGACACGTACTCCCGGCCGTTGATCAGCTCGCTCTTCAGAACTTTCCATCGCCCTTCATAGAGGACCTCGATCTCTCCCGCCCATGCGGACTGGGAGATGAGGACAACCCCCGCGACCCCTAGAAGGACCACGAACATTTTCCGCATTAGGTCTTGTCTCCTGCGTAGATAAACCTTCATGTCCGATATGAATAACACACGTGTAATGCCCTGTCAAGACAACAGAATTTGCCTGAAGGCCCCTCCTGAGATATTGTATGGGCGAACCCAAAGGAGGAAAAACTGTGGCAGACGTCTCGACGCCGAGACAAGGGAAACTTTTTATCGCCATCCTTGCGCCGGAAAGCCTGCTCGCGGACGCCGAGAACTCCCTGCATGCAGCGTTCGGTTCGTTCGCCCTCAAAAGCCCCACTCTTGCTTTCCTGTTTACCGACTATTACCAGGGGGAAATGGGATCCGACCTCTATCGGAGCTTCGTGGCCATTGAGAAGTTGATCCCTCAGGACGCGTTGCCGGAAATCAAGCATCGCACCACTTGGATCGAGAGGCAATTCAGTCTCTCCGGCGAGCGGCTGCCGCGGCGCCGGATCAATCTCGACCCGGGATATCTTACGCCCGCGAAAATCGTCCTGGTCAGCACCAAGGACTACGCTCACCGGATCTACCTGGGCCAAGGGATCTTTGGCGACCTACAGCTCAAGTACGAGCACGGGGCGTACCAACCTCTCCCGTGGACCTACCCCGATTATCGAACCCACGAGGCCCTCACGTTCTTCGCCGAGCTTCGCCGACTCTACCTCCAAAAATAGCAGGCCAACGGGTCATGTCGCCTCTCAGCTCACCGGCTCGGGAAGTACCCTTCGTCGGCGGAAAATTCCATGGGTTGCTGATTCTGGTGGACCAGCACTTTCGGCCCCTCTCTCCGGGCCTCTCGCGGCGACCCTGTTCGGCGGCTTACGCCCTGGGTCCCTCCGTGTTCACGACCCGTGCAAAGAACGTGAGCACGGATCGCGCCTCGGTTTCCCAGGCCGTCGCCAGCCGAGGGGCCCCTCCGCTTCCGTCAATGTCGCTCGGGGCCTGCAAGTGCTTTTACCTGGCGAGAACCATCCAGCTGGGAGGCGGGACGCCGGCCGCCGCAATCTAGATGTCGCCTGCCTCGGAAGGGACCCCCTCCTCGCCCTTAGTCGTCGGTCATCGGTCCACGGTCACCGCCTCTCCCCCCCGGCACGAGCCTTGCAACAGAGCGTCAAATATACAGAAAGTGACACTGCCACCGCCCGGTTTTCGTGACACGCGGGCGATGGCCACTAATACCGGGGAGACCCCGCAAGATAGCGCAGACGCTTTCCCTTGTCAGGCACCTCGATGTTGCCCCTTAGACCCTGCCTATCGGCGCGCTCTCCACCCCGCGGAGCTCCGAACGGACTGCCAGCGGGGGACGGGTTTCCCCGGTGAATACACATCTGGCGTCAGGGGGTGCGGGAGTGTCGCGGAAGGTCCTGGTTGCCGATGACGACCAACTCCTGGTCGGGATTCTCCAAGAGGCCCTCGAAGAAAGGGGTTACCAGGTCTCCTCTGCCTTCGATGGGATGCAGGCACTCGATCAGGTCCGCAGAGAAGTCCCGGACTATCTGGTCCTCGATCTTGTCATGCCGAAGGCTGACGGGACCCAGATCTGCCACCACCTCAAGGAGGACCCGCAACTCCGGTCCATTCCGATTATCGTTCTGACTCAGACAGTCCCCGAATCTGTAGAGTGGCTGAGTCACGTCAGGGCTGATGCCTACGTCGCCAAGCGAGGGGCGAACGAAACATTCCATGACCTGCTCTCGATTCTTCAAGCCTTCGAGGAAGGAACCGCGCCTCCCGCCGTGGCCTCACAGACCCGAGGGCTCAAAGAGCCCGAGCCTCGCAGGATTGTGACCGAACTCCTCGCCCACAGCGCCCATTTTAATGCCCTCTTTCACAATCTCGGTGAAGGAGTCCTTTTCCTTGATTCGTCTCATCATATCCTCTACGTGAATCCGGCGGGCGCCGCGCTTCTCCGGTCTCATGAGCGAAACCTGGTGGGGGTACCGCTTTCCACCATCTTGGGAGCCCAAGAGGCCGACCCCTTGCTTCTGGCACTGAATGAGCTTGCCTCCCGAGAGGGGTTGGCCACCGAGCGGATCGTCTATGGCTATGGGGATCGCACCTTCCACCTCACCATCACCAATCTGCTGGGAGAAGGATGTAGCGCGAGCCAGCTTCTGCTGATCCGGGATGTGACTCCTCTGTTTCGGCGGATTCGGGAGCTCGCCGCCCTGAATGAGGTGTCCACGCTGCTCACGGCGACCTTGAATCTCGATGAGCTTTTTCAGCTGATCATGGAGCGCATTCAGGCCTTAATGGGTGTGGAGGCCAGCTCCCTCTTGCTCAAGGATGGCGACAAGGATGAGTTGGTGTTTCGCATTGGTTTGGGCAAACACGCGGAGGCGGTGCGGGGCCGGCGCTTGGAAGCGGGGAAGGGAATCGCTGGCTGGGTGTTCCAGCACGGGTCTCCGCTCATCGTCCCGGATGTTCGAAAGGACAGCCGGTTCTACCAAGGGGTCGACTCTCTCACCGGGTTTACGACCAAGTCTGTGCTCTGTGTTCCCCTCAAGACCCGCGAGAAGGTGATCGGCGTCATTGAGGTCCTCAACGGCCCGACTGACCGCCCCTTTACACAGGACGATCTCAACCTGCTCTCTGCCATCGCCGCCCACGCCGCGACCGCCATCGAGAACGGTCGGCTCTATACCGAGGTGAAGTCCTACGCTGACGGATTGGCGCGCAAAGTCGACGAGCGGACCAGGGAAGTCGAAGCCACCAATGTCCAGCTCGAAAAGGCGCTCACGCAGGCGGAGGAGACGTCGCAGCATAAATCGGCCTTCCTGGCGAACGTGAGCCACGAACTGCGAACCCCCTTGAACGCCATCATCGGTTTTTCAGAGATCCTGCGGGACCAGCACTTTGGTTCCCTGACAGAGAAGCAGGCCCGGCATGTGCAAAACATCCACAAGGCCGGCCATCAGGTACTCCAGCTCATCAACGATTTTCTCGATCTCTCCAAGGTCGAGGCGGGTCGGATCGAGCTCCACCGGGAGACGGCAAGGATCGACCCCCTAATCGCCGATGCGATCACCATGATGAAAGACCAGGCTGACAAGATAGATCCCATCGTGGAATTTCTCCCTGAGGATATGCTGCCTCCCCTGGACGCCGATCCGTACCGCGTGACGCAGATCCTGACTAATCTGCTGTCAAACGCCGTGAAGTTCACGCCGAGCGGCGGGCGGGTGACCATCACCGCCCGACGGGTTCACGGTTCTGGGTTCAGGGTTCAGGGCAAGGCAGAGGGTGACTCTGAACCATCAACCATGAACCATGAACGGCACCGAGGTTTTGTGGAAATCTCGGTGCACGATACCGGCATCGGCATCCGGCCGGAAGACCAGACAAAGCTGTTCCAGCCCTTCATGAGACTTGAGGCTGCACTGCGGTCGCAATATAAGGGGACGGGCCTGGGCCTTGCCATCACCAGGTATCTCGTCGAGATGCACGGGGGGCGGATTTGGGTCGAATCGGAAGGCGAGGGGAAAGGGAGCGCCTTTATCTTTACCTTGCCCGCGGCCGCCCGGCAAGACAGTGGAGGGATGCCGTAAGTAGTTGAAATTACTTAGTTTAACGTTTCGTCGCTTTCGCCGTCTAACTAGAAGAACCACCGAACGATGATCATCAGGGCGGAAAGGTGACAACAACAAAGAACTCAAGATTCTGGATACAAGCAAAATTCCTGTCCAGAGCACGAGATGACAGGAGGAACACGAGATGCGAACGGTAAGGTTGTTAATAGCTTTGGTTCTTGTGGTAGGACTACAGGTTACCCTGAGCGTCCTAGAGAGCCGGGCGCAACAGGGACCCCCAGCGGTCGTGCCAAGCGGCACGCAGCCCGCAACCCCGGCGGATCCGGGAGAACCCGGAGGCGGAGCCACACCAGCCGAGCCTGCAGTTCCCGGCCAGTTCCGCGAGGCGGACATTACGCCGGAGAATGTCGCGAAAAATCCAAGGCTGGCCGAATGGGCAGCGAAACATCCCCGACTAGGACACTATCTGAGAAAGCATCCCGGGCTGGGCGAGCGGCTTGCCAAGCATCCTCGGGCGGCCCACTACTTCGTGAACCATCCGGGTGCCGCCCGCTTCCTGGCTAAACACCCCCGGGTCCGGGAGCAGGCCAAGGAGATCGCCCATGACCGCAAAGAGGTTCGACAGGATAAGCGGGAGCTGCGCCAGGACCGCCGCGAGCTCAAGAGCGACGTCCGTGAGCTCCGGCAGGACATTCGCCAAGGGGCCTCGCGGGACGAAATCAAGGACGACATTCGAGAAATTCGGCAGGACAAGCGGGAACTCCGGCAGGACCGGCGCGAGCTGAAGCAGGACAAGCACGAGCTGCGACGGGATAAACGGGAATTACGCCGGGACATTCAGAGCGGGGCCTCCCCCCGTGAGATCAGGGGGGACTACTGGGAGCTACGGCAGGACCGGCGGGAGCTCCAGG
>VRUN01000013.1 GCA_019456075.1 Candidatus Methylomirabilota bacterium | reverse complement strand
TTGTAGATTTCCCCGTTGAAGACGATCCAGAGGGAGCCGTCCTCATTGGTCATGGGTTGGCGCCCCCCGGCGAGATCGATGATAGCCAGACGAGTCATGCCGAGCCCCACGCCCGGCTCCTCGTAGGATCCCATGTCGTCCGGGCCTCGGTGCTTGAGGACGCGCAGCATTGCGGGTAGGAGTCCCGATGCTTCCGATCCGACGTACCCTGCGATCCCGCACATGACTATCTCCGGTGGCCGAAGAACTCGGTTCCGCTGACCTCGCCTTGAAGATCGACATCCGCGACGACTAAAAGGTTCATAAATCCTCTTCTGTAACAGAGCAATGTACGGGAGAGGGGGTAGAACTACGCGGGGCTCTTGCTCTTCTTTTCCACGAGTGACAACTCGATGGCTGAAAATGTCTTGAGAATCATGGCTTCGAGCTGTTTGACATCTCCCAAGGGCGAGCCCGTTCCGGCGTCGTCGCCGTAAAAGATGCCCACAACCTTCCCAGCCATGATGATGGGAATGATCACCGCCTCCTGAGGTTTACTCCCTCCTATGAGTCCCACGAAGTATTCGTTCCATTTCCCCGGTTCGATCTTGCCCCGGTAAACCTTGCGGCGAGTTGAAACCCCGGCAAAAATGGAGGGTTCATTGAGGGGGATCTTGATATTGCGGATTTGCGCGTCTCCCCCCTCTATGCCACCCTCCACGCCGAACTGGTCGTACCCGGTGATCCGGCCTTCCCGCTCGAAAAGGAGGATGCCTCGGCCGACCACGTCGGCGGCAGAGAGCATCATGGGAACCCATGGGGCAATGGGCGAGTTGAGCATGATCTCGTCGACGACGTCAGAGAACTGGATCTCATTTTGTTTCCCCTCGACGGTTGCGGGGGAAGAGGGTGAGTCGGCGGGAACTGGCTGCTTTTCCCTGCCCGCCGGGATCCAAGGCTTGGGGGTCTCCTCGGCCGGCAGATCGGCAGGCAGGGGTGCGACCTCGGGCTTGGGTCGTGTGGGCCCTTGGGCTTCCCCCTTTCCGTCAGGCCGCCCTACGGTCGGCAGATCGGGAGCAGGGGGGGCTGTGCCCTCGGGCCTGGGTCGTGTGGGCCTCCAGGCCTTCCGCCGTTCGTCGGGTCGGCCTGGGGGCGGCTGATCGGGTGTGGGTTGTGTGGATTTCTCGGCCTCTCCCCGTGCGTCGCGCTGGGCTGCGGGCGGTGGATCGGGACTGGAAGGTGGTGTGGCCTCGGGTTTGGATCGAGTGGGCCTCTGGACTTCTCCCCGTGCGTCGCGCTGGGCTGCGGGCGGTGGATCGGGACTGGAAGGTGGTGTGGCCTCGGGTTTCGGTTGTTTGGGTTTCTCAGCTTCCCCGCGTCCGTCGCGCCGGCCTCCGGCTGGCGGACCGGGAGGGGAGACCGGAGTCACCTCGGGTGTGGCTGGTGTATGCTTCTCAGTCTCGCGCGCTTGCTCGAGCCAGTCGGGGGGCAGGTCGGGAGAGGGAGGTGGTGTCACCTCGGGTATAGTTTGTCCGTGCTGCTCGCCCTCCGGTTGTCCGTCGAGCCGGCCTCCGGCCGGCGTGCCGGCAGAGGAGGGGGGTGTGACCTCGGGTATGGAGGGTGCATTCTTAGCAGCTTCAAGCGCCTCCTCGAGCCAGCCGCCGGGCGGCGGCTCGGGAGTCGGGGGCGGGGCGACCTCGGGTGCCGGTTGCGCGTCCTTTTCAGCCTCCCGCCCTTCGTCGAGGCGGCGCGTCCCTTCGAGGGGAAGGTGCTCTGGAGCCATTCCCACTTTGACGAGGAGTTCTTGCACGTCGAGCATGATCCCGTCATCAGCGGAAATCTCCGCCGGCTCGAATCTGAAAAAGCCGATCTCCCATATAAGGAATTCGGAGATGACCTCCTCGAGCTGGTGGCGAATCGCCTCCTGGAGCACCGCGGGGGTGATGACGCCTTTCTCGACCAGGATCACGCCGAGCCGTTTACTTTTCGGCGACAGGTGCTGGACCTCAAGGGCGGCCATCAGGGTTTGTTCGGTGATATGCTTCTGCTTCACCAGAATCTGGCCCAGCGTGTTCCGCGGCGAGGCAGAGGCGGCGTAGATCACTGTGCCATTTTTGAAGACGATTTCGCCCGTGTTTCCCATCCGGCTGAGCCGCAGTTTCCCCGTCTTCCGACTCAGGCTCAGGGTCTGGAGAATATCGGCGACGCTCAACTCTAACCGCCCTACGAAGGCCACAGTTTTCTCTCCCTTTTTTTCTCTGTGGTGACAGGAAATTCCCCCGGGGAGGGGACTCTTTCGGTCGGACGATCGCCCCCCCAATCTCTTTGGGGACGGATTTTCCACTCCCGGGATGTGCCTTACGGGATGACTAGCAATCATCGTGCCAGAGCGGGGCCGTTCTTGCATCCCTATACCCCGGTTTTTTAAGGGCTTGGAATGCTGAGTCGAAAGGATGGCTCGAGACAATGCCGGTTAAGATTGCCCAATATCCCTCCAGAGTTGTCTTTAGTTAGAAGGAGGGGTATGCTAGCGTGTTGTTGGCCCGGGGCAGAGAAGATAGCCGTGATTCAAGCAATTACCTTTGATTTGTGGGATACGTTGATCCGGGAGACCTCCGAGTCGGCCCGGAGGGTCAAAGAGGCCAGGATCCGGAACCTCTATGTGTTCCTCCAAAGTCAGGAGTACCCGGGTACCCTTGACCAGGTCGAGAGAGCCCATGACAAGGTGGGAGAACGGCTCCAGGAGGTCTGGGCGCGGCATGAGGACGCGGGTGCTGAGGAACAGGTGCGGTTCTTCCTCGAGGCACTGGATGATGGGTGGGAAATGCCCCAGGATCGCATGGCCCTGGCCAACCTGGAGTGGGCGTATGTCTCCGCCGTTCTTCAAGCACTGCCTCTTCTGAACCATGGAGCCATAGAGCTCCTCAGCGGGCTCACGGGGCAGTACCGATTGGGCCTCATCTGTAACACCGGCCGGGTCCCGGGGACGATGCTCAAGATCATTCTCCGTCGCCTGGGGATCCTTGAACATTTTGATGTGTTGACTTTTTCTGACGTGGTGGGGATCCGGAAACCCGACCCAAAGATCTTCCATCTGACCCTCGAGCCTCTGGGAATCTCCCCGGATCATGCCCTTCATGTAGGGGATACCGTCTCCACCGACATCCACGGAGCACGGGGGGTGGGGATGTGGGCGGTGCACCTCGGTTCATCGGAGGTCTCCCTTCCCAAAGACGGGCGAGTGCGCGCTATGGAGGCCCTTGGGGAGCTTCCCCAGATCCTCGAAGAGGTTCAGGGGTGAGCGTTCAGAGTTCAGGGCTGCGACATAGCCATGATGAAATCGTTTTTCTCTGAACCATGAACCATAAACCATGAACCATGGGTCGTGATGGAGCAGGACGAGAAAAAGACGGTTGGCGAGTTGCTGCGGGCGGCCCGAGAGGCCCGTAGAATCAGCCGGGAGGAGGCAGCGGCGGCCACCCGAATTAAAGCCGTCTTCCTTGCGGCTATGGAAGAGGACGACTACCGCCTCCTCCCGGATGAGCACTACCTTATCCGCTTCCTCGGGGAATACGCGACCTTTCTCGACCTAGATATCCAGGAAGTGAAGCGCCGCTTCGTGCAGCAGATCTCCCGCGACCGTGGTTCGCTGGCGGTCTTTCCGGTGAAACGGACCGTCACCCTCTCCGTCCGTCGGCTCCTTCCGGCGCTCCTCGTGCTGGCCTTTTTGGTCCCCTCCGTTTTCATCGCGCTTTCCCTGCTGGCCAATCGTCCCGAGCGTGCCGAAAAACCTGAATCAGTGAGGGTGGAGCCACCCGTCAGGACGCTCCCCAGGACTCGGGAGACCTCTGCAGCTCCAGCGGATCGACCTGCCAAGGTGACCCCGACCCCGCCCAAAGAATCCGTGCCATCCGATGCGCCGAAGGCGACCTACACGTTACGCGCCAAGACGCAGGAAATGACCTGGATGCTCGTCACGATTGACGGCCGGGAGACCCGGGACGTCCTTCTCCAGGCTGGAGAGACCTGGGAGTGGCGTGCTCAGGATGGATTTGTCGTGACGGTTGGGAACGCAGGCGGCGTAGAGCTGACCCTAAATGGGCGGTCGCTGCCCCCGCTGGGGGAGCCCGGACAGGTCGTTCGTGACATCCACCTGCCTACCGAGGTACCCCCCACGGCCGAACTGCCCTAAACCAGCTTGACTCTGCCTCTTTCGCCGACAGGCTGCTTTCGAAGCTCGAAAGACGCTTAGACGTGTTCTCTCTCCCTGAGTTACAGACGTCCGGGGTCCCTCATTTCATCTCTTCTCGCCTTCGTGAAACCTTATCGCCTCTCCTACTGGCGGTCGCTGGATCTCTTGCTGAGGACCTTCTCGGCCTCGGCCAGGGCTGGGAGCGCCTGGGCGATCACGCTCTCTACCTCCTCCGGAGGAGCCTTGGCAATGATTAACTGACGGATCTTCATCCCAGTATGGGTTCCAGCGTATTATTCAGCTCCAGCGCCTTGTCGATCAGGTCGCCTTCGATCTTCTCGAAGTGATCCAGATACATCAGTGCGGTGAGCTCCTTCGCACGCCGGACCTCCCCGATGCGATAGGCCTGCTGGATTTGGCCAAGAAGGTTTCGAATTGCCGCGATTTCCCGCTCCGGCTCCACCTCAGCGCTCAGGTGCTCACCGGCCATACCTGAGATGGCCTGAGTAAGATGTTGGGCGGCGGCAGAGACCTTCGCTGGCGGGAGGGGGCGCTCTGGTGGGGTCACGGAAGGAAAAGCTTCTGCCATCTGAGAGAGCAGGTCGAATACCGCTGCCGGCAGCTGTCCTTTCAAATTATTGTTGGCCAGGGCCTGTGCCCGCTGGACGAACCCATACGCGTCCTGATACTCGACGACGGTCACTACACGCCCGTCGTGCACGCCCTCGTGATACTCCTGGCTTGCAATTTGGCACAGGTGTGAGATGACCGCGGCCTGGAAACCCGGCTCGGCCAGGATGTCCCCCGGGACAAGCATTTTCAGTGCCTGGTCGAGAACGGCGAACATCTGTGCGAGTATGCGCTCGTACTCCATCGCCTGTACGCCCCCGTCCAATTTCTCCTGCAGCCCGATCAGAAGCCTTTGGACTCGAATCTCAAAGCCAGGGCTGCGAGCCCTGAGAGGGGGCGCAACGAAATCGAACTGTTCTGAAACCGGATGACTCGCGTGCACGAGGGATAAAGCTTTCTCTCCTACACGGAGGTTTTCAAGGGACGAGACAAGATGCCCTTTCATCAGCTCGATATTGACCGCCCAACGCAAGTAGTGGGCAGAAAACGTAGCCTCGGCGACCTGCGCGGCAGATGAAGAAGGGCTCAGGAGGATCGCAAGGAGTGAGAGAGCTGTTGCTGCCTGCCGCATGACTTTCGTTCCTCCTTGCTCGCAGGCTCCGGGCTCGTGTCTCAGAGCCACGGTTTGGTCGCTAAGAAAGCCACCACGTGGGTGGGCCGCGCTATGACTTTAGCCCGATGTCCTGGGTAAAAGGTGAGGGTGGATGGTTGGTGACTATGAATGGTTGCTCCTGAGGGGAGCTGGACCGCGACGAGATAGTCCTGCCCTCGGAATTGTCGCGAAAGAACCATGCCGCTGCCCATCGGGTCGGGGATCAGCTCGATGTGGTCGGGGCGGATCATAACCTCCACCCGAGTCCCTGTGGGGAACTTTGGGGTGTTGGGGAGGTAGCCGACTTCGGTCTCGATCCCCTCTGCTGTCACCCGGCCAGGGAGGAAGTCAGCCTTTCCCACAAAACGGGCGACGAATCGGGTCGCTGGTCGGTGATAGATCTCCTCGGGCCCGCCGAACTGCTCCAATCTTCCCTGATTCAGGATCCCAACCCGGTCCGCAATCATAAAGGCCTCTTCCTGATCGTGGGTCACGAAGAGAGCGGTGGTTCCAAGCTCCCGGAGGATGGTGTACACCTCTTGGTGCATCTGCGCCATCAGGTCGGTGTCCAGGTTGCTAAAGGGTTCGTCGAGGAGGAGGACCGAAGGACGGGGGGCTAAGGCACGCGCCAGTGCGACCCGCTGTTGCTGGCCCCCAGACAGTTCGTGGGGGTAGCGCCTGGCAAAGGGGCCGAGGCCTACGGTCTCGAGCATCCCCGTGACCCGTTGAGTCCGGGTCAGAGGGTCCGGTTGCTGGAGGCCAAAGGCGATATTGTCCTCGACGGTGAGATGTGGGAAGAGGGCGTATTCCTGAAAGACCATGCCGACCCCCCGGACTTCGGGTGGGACAAAGACCTTGTGATTCGCCATAATCTCACCGCCGATCTCGACCACGCCGGTATCCGGCTTCTCAAAGCCAGCGATGAGGCGGAGTACGGTGGTCTTGCCGCTGCCGCTGGGCCCGAGGAGCGCAATGATCTCGCCCGGCCCTGCTTGCAGCGACAGGTTGTCCAGTGCGGGCAGATCCTGAAGCGAAAACCGCTTCGTCAATCCTTCAAGACAGAGAAGCCTCATGGCATCCTCGAATGTTTCCCCTCACCCCCTGTCCCGTCGTCCCATTCTCCCACCCGGGGACGCGCGCTGCTCCGTGCAAGGAACAGAACCGGTAATATCCCTGCTGCCACGATAGTGAGTGCCGGGAGCGCCGCGGCTTCCCACAGGGACTCGGAAGTGAGCTGCCAAATTCTGACCGCGAGGGTTTCGTATCCAAAGGGTCTTAAAAGCAGGGTGGCCGGCATCTCCTTGATGACATCCACGAATACGAGGATGGCGGCGGTACACAGGCCGCCGCGGATCAGGGGGAGATGGACCCGCCAAAGCACTTCGCCTTTACTTGCCCCAAGCGAGCGAGCCGCCATGTCCATACTTGGGGTCACCTTGATGAGGCTGGCCTCCACGGTTTGGCAGCTCACTGCTAGGAATCGGACCAAGTACGCAAACAGCAGGCCAACCATCGACCCGGTGAGGACGAGGCCGCTCGAGATGCCCCAGGTGGCTTGCAGGAAGGCGTCTAGGCCGTGGTCCACGAAGGCGAGCGGCGCCAGGACTCCAACGGCGATGACCGAGCCTGGAAGGGCGTATCCCATGTTCGCGATGCGGCCAAAGGTGGTCACGATCCGGTTCCGGCTGAGACGGAGGCCGTAGGCCACCACCACGGCGGCGCCCACCGCCAGGATCGCACTGATGGTCCCGAGGGTCAAGGTATTGAACATGAATGCCGGGTAGCGGTCATCGTAGTCCGGGCCACCCAGCGCCGTCACGGTCCAGTAGAGGAGTTGGGCGACCGGCAAACCGAGCGCCACCCCAACGACAAGGCTGGCCGCCCCGCTGGCGGTCCAGGCCTTCCAGCCGGTGAGTCTTTTCGGAGTCGGAGGCCGGACCTTGCCATCGGTCTGATAGAAACGGGCGCGACCGCGCAGGGCCCGCTCGAGGAGATACAGGGTGAGCGTGAAAAAGAGAAGCACGCTCGCCAGCTCCGTCGCGGCCCCCCGGTCAAACAGGCCAAACCAGATGCGGTAGATGGCCACCGTAAAGGTGTCGAAGCCGTAGATGGCCACTGTGCCGAAGTCCGATAGGGCCTCCATCAGGGCGAGCGTCACCCCGGCCACGATGGAGGGTCGGGCGAGGGGTATCATCACCTTCCAGAAGGCCCGAAACCTGCTCGCCCCGAGGGCGCGGGCGGCCTCTAGTGTCGTCTCCGACTGCTCAAGAAACGCGGCGCGTGCGAGGAGGTACACGTAAGGGTACAGGACGAGGGTCATGACTAACACGACGCCACCATATGAGGCGAAGTCTGGAAACCAGACTCCCGGCCCGAAGACTTGGCGGAGCCAGCTCTGCACGGGTCCGGCGTAGTCGAAGAGTGCGAGAAAGACAAACCCGATCACATAGGCAGGCATGGCCAGCGGGAGGATGAGCAGCCATTCGAAAATCCCTCGGCCCGGGAAGCGGTACATGGTCACCAGCCAGGCCAGGCCGGTCCCCACGACCACTACCCCGAGCCCCACACCCGTGATCAGCGCAATCGTGTTCCACGCGAGTTCGGCAAGCTGCGTCTCCCACAGGTGGCTCCAGACCTCGAGACTTGGCGTCAGAATGGAAGAGACGACGACGAGGATCGGGGTGGCGACGACAAGCGCCACCGCTCCGGCGGCCACCGGCCACAGGTCGCGGGGGGCCCCCGATCTTAGCAGCCGGAGGCGATGTGGGATGGACCGCACGTGGCTTCTCGCCATGCCAGAACCGACTCCCCTCTCACATTACTTGTAGCCGACCCGGTCCATGAGCTTGACCGCAGCCGCCTGCAGGGCGCCGGCAGCGGCCACGTCGACCGAGTCGGCTTTGTATGATCCCCAGGCGGCAATCAGCCCATCCGGCTCGGCCGCCGGGTTGGCTGGGTACTCGTAGTTGGCATCGGCGTACAGGTTCTGTGCTGCGCGTGAACTGAGGAATTCGATCAGTTGGATCGCTTCCGCCCGGTGTGTGGCGTATTTCGTCACGCCGGCGCCGGAGATGTTGACATGGACGCCGCGGCCATTTTGATTTGGCCAGAACACGGTCACTGGGAATCCGGGGTCCTTCGCCTGGAGCCGTGCAAGGTAATACGTGTTGGCGATCGTCACGTCGCACTGGCCGGCGGCGATGGCCTTGAGGATCTGGGTGTCGCTGTTGAAGATGCGTAGCTGGTTCTTCATCCACCCGCGGAGCACCGCTTCGGTCTGCTGCTCCCCGAGCGTCTTGATCATCGTGGCGACCAGCGACTGGGTGTAGACCTTCCGGGAGGTTCGAAGGCATAACCGTCCCCTCCACCTGGAATCGCCGAGCGCCTCGTAGGTGGACAATGCAGACGGCTTGACCCGCTCGGTGCTGTACATGATCGGCCGGGCGCGTACCGATAGCCCTACCCACGCGTTATCTTTGGCCCTCAGATGGGCGGGGATGTTTTTCTCGATGATGGGGGATTCGAACCCCTGCAGGTAGCCGGCATGGTCGGCGATCCAGAGGTTCCCTGCATCCACCGTAATGAGAACATCCGCCGGCGTGTGGGGGCCCTCCGCCCTCAAGCGCTCGAAGAGTTCGGGTGCTTTGGCCGTAAAATATGTGACCTTGATGCCTGTCTTGGTGGTAAAGGCATTGAACATCGGTTTGATCAATTTCTCGATCCGGGCAGTGTAGACCACGACCGAGCCGGGCTCGCGGGCCTCGGGGGTGTATATCGATTGGACCAATATCGGGGTGAGTGCTAAGGCCAGCACGGTAATTATCCTTGACGTGGGCCGTCGCATCCCTCTTTTCCGATCCGTCATGATGTTTGGTGTTCGATGCCCCGTGGGAATGGCCAAGAAATTGTCGGGTAAGCCTAAAAAGACTAATGAATATAACTCTATACGGAGGCTATACTGCTGAACTTAAGGTAAGCTTAGTCGTATCCAATGTCAAGACTTTTTGAATAATTTTGCCTACTGCAATGGAAAGTCTTGACAGGCGTTTGTCAGCAAATTAAGATAACTTGGCATCATGGTTGACGACGCAGAGGTGCGGAGAAGGGTATGACTCACGACATTGGTTTGATGGAAAAGACGGAAATGTACCTGAAGGCGATTACTGTTCTTCAGCAGTCGACTCCACCGGTAACGACCTCCAAGGTCGCGGATTTTTTGAAGATCTCGGTTCCAGCCGCCTCAGACATGCTGAAGCGACTGATGCAGAAGGGCTTCGTGTTGACCGAAACCGATGGGGGAGTCGGCGTCACCGCAGATGGGCTGCAGATCGCGCTTCAGGTGGTTCGTCGGCTCCGGGTCGCCGAACGCTTCCTCACCGATGTGCTGGGGTTGTCTTTGGAGAAGGTCTATGATGAGGCCTGTAAGTTTGAACATGTCCTCAGCGGAGAGGTGGAAGAGCGGTTGATTCAGTTCCTCAAAGATCCGTTGAGCTGTCCCCACGGTCACCCGATCCCTGATGGCCGCGGTCGGCTTCCGTTTGACTATCCAGGCACGACCCTGGGTGAGCTGAAAGAGGGGACGATGGCCACGGTCTTCTGCGTTCCCGAAGAAGATCCGGAATTGCTGCTATACCTCGCAGAACTCGGCCTGTTGCCGCATGTGAATCTTCAGGTGAAACGGATTGCCCCGTATCACGGCCCCATCTTTCTCCGCATCGGGGATATGGAGCAGGCGATTGGGCGGGATGTGGCCGCCCGGATTTATGTGACCCCCACGTAACCCTTCCTCCATCGTGCGTTGGTCCCCTTCCTGAAGCAGAGCAAGCCACAAGATTCTCTTGACAAGAGATCGTGATGGCATAAAATACTATACAGGGGTATGGTGTACGGCTCTTTTTTCCAGGAGGTTGAAGAATGGTCGATGAGGAGACCAAGCGAGAGGTTTTGAACCGGCTGAAGCGGATTGAGGGACAGGTCCAGGGAATTCAGCGGATGGTGGGAGAAGAGAAGTATTGCGTCGATATCCTCCTCCAGGTCTCGGCGGTCCAAGGGGCGCTCGAGCAAGTAAGCAAGCGTCTCCTCGGTCGGCACATCGAGAGCTGCGTGGCGGACGCTTTCACCTCGGGAAATGAACGGGAGCGAGAGCGAAAGATCGAGGAACTCCTCGGGGTTTTTTCCCGCTTTGGCCGCCCGGGTCGGTGAGGTGGCGGATGGATGCCGATGGCATCGTCATTCACCGGCCCCTCAGTGGTTGTTTCTGGCCCTGTGCAAGCATCCGGGGGCCATTGGGGCGTTCACCAACGTCCTCACGGCAACGATAAGCGATGTGGCCTTCCTTCAGAAGGTGGCACGGGGGGTTTTTCTCACGGTTTTAGGAAGCTTATGCTGGCTGCCTGAGTTCGGAGAGAAAGGAAAGCTACCGCCATGGTGAAAGTGCAGGGAGAAGAGGACGCGGTACAGGGGCTCACGATCGATTTTCCCATCCGGGGCATGCACTGTGCGAGCTGCGCGAGCCGGATCGAGAAGGGCCTCAGGGCGGTACCCGGCGTTGAGGACTCCGCGGTCAACTTTGCCGCGGAGCGGGCTGAGGTACGCTTCGATCCGTCGCAGACCTCGCTCGAGGCGCTGCACCGTGCTGTTCAGAACTTGGGGTACGAGGTCCCTCAGGAAGAGGTCGTCATTCCCATTCAGGGAATGCACTGCGCCTCGTGCGTCCACCGAATTGAGCAGGGTCTCAGATCGGTCCGCGGTGTTATCCGGGCGAGCGTGAATCTCGCCACGGGGCAGGCGGTTGTCTCCTACATGCCCGGGCCCACGACGCTTACGGATCTCAGACGGGCGGTCGAGGAGTCAGGGTATACCCCGCTCGAGATCGCAACGTCGGAGGCCGCGGCGGATCGGGAAAAGGCCATCCGGGAAGAAGAGATGCGGGCCCTGAAGCGAAAGTTTCTGGTAGGCGCCGTGCTCAGTACCCTGGTCGTCATTGGGGCCCTTCCTCATATGGGGCTGACCGCCCTCAGCGCCTGGATCCCGCCTCTCCTCTCGAGTCCCTGGACCCAGCTTCTTCTCACCACCCCGGTGCACCTCTGGGTCGGCTGGCAGTTTCACCGCGGCTTTCTCATCACGTTACGGCACCGGACCGCCGACATGAACACCCTGGTCTCCTTGGGGACGAACGCGGGGTATCTCTACAGTGTAATTGCCACCGTCTCGCCTTCCTTCTTCGCGACGGAAGGGCAGCCCGCGATCTACTTTGAAGCGGTGGCGGTTCTGCATACCTTGATCATCCTCGGCCGCTGGCTCGAGGCGAGGGCGCGGGGTCGGACCAGCGAGGCGATCAAGAAGCTGATGGGCCTTCAGGCAAAGACCGCCCGCGTTCTCCGCCGGATCGGTCCCGACCTCGTGGAGGCGGACGTCCCGATTGCAGAGGTCCAGGCTGGGGACCGAATCCTGGTGCGCCCCGGGGAGAAGATCCCGGTGGATGGTGTTGTCTCGGAGGGGGCCTCGGCGGTGGATGAGTCGATGCTGACCGGCGAGAGTCTCCCGGTCGAGAAGCGGCCGGGGAACGAAGTCTTCGGTGCCACCTTGAACAAAACGGGCTCTTTTACCTTTGAGGCAACCAAGGTTGGAAAGGAGACTGCCCTGGCCCAGATCATTCAGCTGGTGGAGCGGGCCCACGCCTCAAAGCCGCCGATTCAGCAACTGGCCGACCGGATCGCTGCAGTCTTTGTCCCCGCTGTGGTGAGCATCGCGCTTGTGACCTTCGGCGTTTGGCTGATTTGGGGTCCGGCACCGGCTTTCATCTTCGCGCTCAGTAACTTCATGGCCGTCCTCCTGATTGCCTGTCCCTGCGCGATTGGGCTCGCCGCCCCGACGGCGGTCATGGTGGGCGTGGGCAAGGCGGCGGAGCAGGGGGTGCTCTTCCGAGGCGCTGAGGCGTTAGAGATGACCTCGAAGCTGACCACGGTCGTGCTGGATAAGACCGGGACGCTGACCCGGGGAGAGCCGTCGGTGACCGACATCATTGTCGGTTCACCGTTCACCGTTCACCGTTCACAAGAGCATGCGGCCCTTGCCGTGAACCGTGAACCATCAACCCTGAACGGGGGGCAGCGGGAGCTGCTTCGATTAGCCGCGAGCGCGGAACGAGGCTCCGAACACCCCTTGGGGGAATCGATCGTGGCTCGGGCAAAGGGAGAGAGCCTCGAGCTGGTTCCCCCTGAGAGCTTTGAGGCTATCCCCGGTCACGGCATCCAGGCGGTCGTGGACGGGCGACACCTCTTGCTCGGGAATCGAAAGCTCATGCAGGAGCAGGGGCTTGCCCTTGACGGTTTGGCCCAAGAGGCAGAGCGGCTCGCCGGCGAAGGGAAGACGCCGATGTTCCTCGCGATTGACGGGGCGGTCGCGGGAATGATCGCAGTGGCCGATACGCTCAAACCGCATGCCCGGGAGGCGGTGGCTGCCTTTCACCGTCTGGGACTTCAGGTGGTGATGATCACCGGCGATAATCGCAGGACCGCCGAGGCCATCGCAAAAGAGGTGGGGATTGATCGCGTGATGGCCGAGGTCTTACCGGAAGAGAAGGCTACCGAGGTGCGGACACTGCAGGGCGAGGGAAAGGTGGTAGCCATGGTTGGGGATGGCATCAATGACGCCCCCGCCCTGGCTCAGGCGGATGTGGGCATCGCCATCGGGACCGGGACCGACGTGGCGATTGAGGCCTCAGACGTCACGCTGATTACCGATGACCTCCGGGGGGTGTGGACTGCCATCGCCCTCGGGAAACGCACCATGCGAACCATGAAACAGAATTTCTTCTGGGCCATGGCCTATAACACCATCCTGATCCCAGTAGCCGCAGGGGTCCTCTACCCTTTGTTCGGCTTGCTCATGAGTCCGGTCTTGGCCGGTGGGGCCATGGCGCTCTCCTCGGTCTCAGTCGTCTCGAACTCCCTCCGACTCAGAGCATTTCGTCCCAACATCGCCGAGTAAAACGCGGTCAAGAGGAGGCAGGGATCATGCCAGCGGTGAACGAAGTCTATGTCTGTGAACGATGCGGCCTGGAGGTGCAGGTGCTCAAGGCGGGTCACTGCACCCCCCAATGTTGCGGCCAGGAGATGCGGCTCAAGGCGTGACGCGGCGAGAGCAGGGACCACCCATTTTCGGGTGGTCCCTTTTTTGCTCGGGGGGATCTGGAGGAGTGTGGCCATCACCACACGGCTCCATTGACAAGCGAATGCAGCATGGGGTACATAAGAAAGGTTTGATCGGCTGTCTCGCAGTGTTTAAAAGCGTGAAGGGGTTCAATTCGATGCGAAGGTTCGTGACGATCAGTCTGAGCGCCGTGATCGCCGCGGTGCTCGTGATCGTCTACCTCGAACTCAGCCCTCTTGGACGCTGGCCGCGCGAAGCCCCCCCGTCCCTTCCTCTAGTTTTAGCATCGGCCCCGGTGGAGGGGCTCAGCAGAGCCGAGCAGGACATTATCCGGATCTATCGAGAAGTGAGCCCGGCGGTGGTCAACATCACGAGTACCGCCCTGGTCTACGACTTCCTTTTTAATGTGGTCCCCCAGCGCGGAGCCGGCTCGGGCTTCATCATCGACAAAGAGGGGCACGTCGTTACCAACAATCACGTGGTCGAGGATGCCAAAAGCCTGGAGGTCACGCTCGCCGATGGCAGGAAGGTTCCAGCGAAGCTCATCGGCCGGGATCCGTTAAATGATCTTGCCGTGATCAAGATTGAAGTGCCGGGCGAGAAGCTCCACGTCGTCCGGCTTGGGGACTCCGCGCGGCTCCAGGTCGGTCAGATGGCCATCGCCATCGGCAATCCCTTCGGCCTCGACCGCACGGTGACCAGTGGCGTGGTGAGCTCGCTCGGGCGGACGCTGAAGAGGCGTGACACGCAGCGAGAGATCCGCGGGCTGATTCAGACCGATGCCGCCATCAACCCCGGGAATAGTGGCGGGCCTCTGCTGAATTCCCGCGGAGAAGTGATTGGGATCAACACGGCCATCATCGGCCCGATCGCGGGGTCCGTAGGCATTGGCTTTGCGATTCCCGTCAACACGGCCAAACGCATTGTTCCCGAATTGATCGCGAAAGGTCGGGTGAGTCATCCGTACTTGGGGATCGGCGGGCTCGACGTGACCCCAGAGATGAGTCGGGTGTTGAATCTCCCCGTCCAGCAGGGGGTGCTGGTCATCAGTGTGGAGTCGAGATCTCCGGCAGCCCGGGCAGGCATTCGGGGTGGACGACGCCCGATGCGGATCGGTAATAGGATCCTTCCAGTCGGGGGCGATCTGATCGTGGAGGTCGATGGCCGGAAAATTCAGAGTCTGGATAGTCTCATCGCATACCTCGAAGACAATAAGAAGGTTGGCGAGACCGTAGAGCTCGGCATTCTCCGGGACGGGCAACGGTTGAAGGTGACGGTGACATTGGGTGAGCTGCCGGAGCGGCTCACATGATCGCTCGCCACGCTCTCGCCTGGGTTCTCCTGTGCGCGTTCACGGCGGTGGCTGTGGCGGCCGGCGCAGGCCAGGTTCGGATTGGGGACCGGGTGGCGGTGACGGTCGAGGTGGCCCGGACCGAGGCGGAGAAAATCCGCGGGCTCAGCGGTCGGGACGGGCTGGCGCCCGGCGGGGGCATGCTCTTCGTCTACGAGGACCCGGTTCGACCGCTGATCTGGATGCGGGGCATGCGCTTCTCGCTCGATATCCTCTGGATTCGGGACGGGCGGGTAGTGGGTCTCGTACAGGAAGCCAAGCCGCCAGCCCCGGGCGAAGCACCCCAGATCTTTGCGCCTCCAGAAGAAGTCCAGTACGTCCTCGAGGTTCCTGCCGGTTTTGCGCAGCGTTACGGGATCGTCTCCAACGCTCCGGTGGAAATCCGCCTAGGGGAAAGGAAGGAACGATGAGGCGCACGAGCTGGGTCATCCTGGGATTCCTGATCCTCGGTCTCGGCGCCCGGGGGGTTGAGGCCTGGGAGCTGGAAGCCTTCGAGACCACGTTGGACAACGGGCTCAAGGTACTGCTCCTCGAAGAGCACAAGGCGCCTGTGGTCACCTTTCATATATGGTACCGAGTCGGATCCCGAAACGAGCAGGTCGGTCACACCGGTCTCGCACATCTCATGGAGCACATGATGTTCAAGGGGACCCCAACGATCGGTGGCCAGGAGTTCAGCCGGATCATCAAACGGAACGGGGGGCGGGACAATGCCTTTACCAGCCAGGATTATACCGGGTACTTTGTGACCCTCGCGGCGGATCGGATTCACCTTCCCTTGCAGCTCGAGTCCGATCGGATGGTGAACCTTCGCTTGGATACCGACGAGGTGAAGCGGGAGCGCAGCGTGGTCATGGAAGAGCGGCGGCTGCGCACGGAGGACGACCCGTCGAGCGCATTATGGGAAGAGATTCAGGCGGCCGCCTTTAAGGCCCACCCCTACGGCAATCCGATCATTGGCTGGATGGAGGATCTTCGGCAGCTTCACCAGGCAGATCTTGCGGCCTTTTACAAGTCCTACTATTCCCCGAACAATGCCGTCGTCGTGGTGGTTGGAGACTTTGACCGTGCGAAACTTCTTCCGAAGATCAAAAAGGCCTTCGGCTCGATTCCCCGAGGTCTCAATCCCCCGTCGGTCCGCAGTGTCGAGCCGCCTCAAAACGGACAGCGCCGGGTGGTCCTCACGCGACCGGATGCGCAGCTTCCCTCCATCGTTGCCGCCTATCACGTCCCCACCCTCACGGATTCAGATAGCTACGCCCTCGAGGTCCTGGAGGTCGTCCTGGCCGGCGGCAAGAGTGCCCAGCTGCACCGGCACCTGGTCTACGAGATGCAGCTCGCCCTGAATGCTGGTGCCTACTATTCCCGGGTCTCCGCAGACCCCGACCTCTTCAGTCTCTACTGCACCGTGGCTCCAGGCAAGTCCGTCGGGGAGATGGAAGAAGCATTGTTCGCCGAGATCGAACAACTCAAGTCCAAGTTGATTTCGTCCCGAGAGCTTCAGAAGGCCAAGAACCAGATCGAGGCTTCCTTTATCTTTAGTCAGGACTCGATCTTTAGCCTGGCTCGGCAGCTGGCCTCGTATGAGATTGTGGCCGGGTGGCGGTCCGTGAATGCCTACCTGCCCGGGATCCGGGCCGTGACCCGTGAGGATCTCCGGCGCGTGGCGAGGAAGTACCTTGTGGCCGAGAATCGGACGGTGGGAATCCTGGTCCCCGGGCGGGACCCGAGTGAAAAATGAAGAATGAAGAGTGGAGATTGATAAGACCTCGGATGCGGACTGGCCTGGTCCTCCTTCTGCTCGGCATCGTGCTTCCGAGGCTGGTGGAGGCGGTGCCGCTCGGGCATCGCGTGGAACGGGACAACGGTCTGATTCTCCTCGTGGCCGAGCGACCCACGCTCCCCATGGTGACGGTCGAGATCCTGGTCAGGACCGGATCTACGGAGGAGCCCAGGGAAAAGGCGGGGCTTGCCAATCTCACCGCGGTGCTCCTTCCAGAGGGAACAGTCAGCCGGACGGCCCTTGAGATCAGTGAGGCGATCGAGTTCGTGGGGGGTGGTCTCGGCGCCGATGCGTCGAGGAACCACAGCACCCTGTCGGTGACGGTATTAAAAAAGGACCTCGATATCGGCCTGGAACTTCTCGCAGATGTGCTCCTGCATCCGGCCTTTCGGGAGGATGAGATTGCGCGCAAGATCGGGGAACTCAAGGGCTACATCCGCCAGAAGCAAGAGAATCCCGGCACGGTGGCCCGCGAGGCCTTTGCGGCGGCCCTTTTTGGCGACCATCCGTACGGTCGACCGGTGGAAGGAACCGAGAAAAGTCTGAACCGGATCACGCGGAAAGACCTCGTCAATTTTCATCGGCGCTATTATGTCCCCAATAACAGCATCATGGCCGTCGCGGGGGAAGTCACGCTCAAGGAATTCCGAGGCTACGTCGACAAATATTTTACGGGGTGGGCGAGAGCGGCCGTTCCCACCGTCAATCCGGGGAATGCGGCTGCCCCTGCGGGCCGGCAGGTGCTCAAGATCAATCGGGGGGTGACCCAGGCCAACATCGTTTGGGGGCATCTGGGGATCGCGCGAAGGAATCCGGACTATTACGCGCTCTCGGTGATGAATTTTATCCTGGGTGGCGGGGGCTTGACCTCTCGTCTCATGCGGGCGATCCGCGAGGAGAGGGGTTGGGCCTATGATGTGCACAGCTTCTTTAGCGCCCGTCTCCTGCCCGGGCCCTTTGTGGTGGGCCTTCAGACCAAGAATGAGACGGCGAACCCCGCCATTGACGAGGTGCTGCGGCAGATCCGGAGGATCCGGGAGACGGGGGTCACACCGGAAGAGCTCGAGGAGGCCAAGGGCTTCTTGACCGGGAGCTTCCCCCTGCGGATCGACACCAATCGGGACGTGGTGAGTTTCCTGACCGCCATTGAGTATTACGGTTTAGGGATGGACTACCCCGACCGGTACCCCGAGTTTATCCGCGCGGTGACCCGGGCGGATGTCCTCAGGGTTGCCCGCAAATACCTCCACCCGGATCAAGGCATCCTCGTGGTGGTCGCCGATCTGGAAAAGGCCAAGCTCGCCTTTTAATTCAACCCACACCTTGCGCAAGGGGCCCGTTGACAAGGGGAGCGAGAAGGGATAGATTACGGGCCGCTTCACGGAGGCCATGATACGGTGCGGTCATATCCTCTCGACAATACACATTGCCCATGCCTGACCCACTCCGTCAACGAGTCCGGAAGACGGAGAAAAAGGGGAGTGGTCGGGATCGTAGTGTGATGGGGGAATCATGAGCCAGCATGAGAACCGTTACCATTCGCGGTTCCCACTTCGGATGCCGGTCCTGTGTGAGGGCGCGGTGGGCTCTGAGTACCGCACCCTCGGCCTCACCCAAAATGTGAGCCAGAGCGGGCTTCTGCTTGTGGTTCCGCGGCTCGCCGTCCGGGGAACCGCGATGAACCTTCGTCTGCTCACGGGGGATCGCATTGCCAGGGCCGAGGCGGGGGTCATCTGGGCCGCCGACAAGTCTCCCGGTCTCATGGGCCTGCGGCTGACCGATTTGACCGGTGTCGACCGCCTCGCCTGGGAGCACCTCATCACCTTCCAGGCAGGGCCGACGCCTCGGGCCTCCCTCCGGATTCCTATTGATCTGGAGGTTACCTGCCTGCTCTCTTCGGATACCAGCCTGCACGGCCGGGTCGAGAATTTGAGCGACGGTGGCATGATGATTGTCCTCCCACAGCCGGTGACGCCTCAGACGCGCGTGAGCGTGGTGGTCCCCGCATGGCTCATCCTTCCCCCGGTCGAAGCGGAAGTCATCTGGACGCGGGCCAATCCCGCGGTACACGGCGTGGTCCACGGTCTGCGTTTTCTCGCAAGCGATATGGGTAAGGAGCTATTCCTCATTGGCACCCTCCTTCGGCAGCTCCTCAACTAGCAAGCGCGGGGGTGCCAGATCCCACCCTGACACTGGATGGGGCCGGGTGAGACGACCAGCGATCAACGGTGCGGCTGGGATTTAGAATAGATCGGCAGTTCAGAAAGCGTTCCTCGTACATCGCCATGTGCAACTGTGTGGAGATTGTCAGGTCTGGCCGAAGGGATGATACCTCGGGCCCGGCGTGGCCGGTGAGGCGTAAGAGCGTAAGAGGAACGTCGAGTGTCCGACCAATCTCATGGGCATCACGCGGGGGGTGAACCCGGGATTGACCTGCCCGCAGTCCCTGAACCGACGTACGCCGAACGGGCCCGAACGCTGCTGTATATTGGCCGTGTCGGGAGCCTCTCGACCGTTTCCCGAAAGCATGCAGGGTGGCCGTTTGGCTCTGTGATGCCGTACGGACTCGACGGAAGCGGGCTGCCTCTCTTCCTTATAAGCGACATGGCCGTCCATACCCAGAACATCAGTACGAATCCCCGTGCCAGTCTGCTGGTGACTCAGCCCGATTGGGTTGGTGACCCGCTGGGGGGTGCTCGTGTGACCCTCATGGGCAAAGTATCCCCCGTCCCAATGGAGGAGCGGGAGCACGTACGTCAGCTCTACCTGGCTCGATACGAGAACGCGAAGTACTGGGTCGATTATAAAGACTTTGGCTTTTACCGTTTGGAGGTCCTCGATGCCTATTTCGTGGGCGGCTTTGGCGTGATGGGCTGGGTGTCGGCTGAGGAATACGCTCTCGCCGCACCCGACCCGCTCGCCGATGCGGCGCCGGGAATTCTCGAGCACATGAATGCCGACCACACGGATGCGCTGCTTCTCTTTGCACGGGTTTTCGGTGGCTTCGACGCCGACGAGGCGGCAATGACAGTGGTGGACCGCCTCGGCTTTCATGTGCGGCTGAGAAAAGGGGACCAGGTTCAGGGCATTCGTATTCCGTTCACCCAGGAGGTGATCAGTCCACAAGAAATTCGGGCCGTTCTGGTGGCAATGGTCCACGAGGCGAAAAAACGGGATCCGACCATCGTCAAGATGTAATCCTTACACCCCTACCGTGTAAGCCTTACATTCTGAGCTGCTGGGGAATGCTTGACTACCAAGTCCACGCGCGTTGAGCTCTTGGAGCAAAACTTGGATTATCGAGGTCAAGTACGAAGGGAGCAAGCGCAAGAGCAAAGGTCCCGCCGACTGGATCAAGGTTGAAATCACCAAGCCCAGCGCCAAATTGGAGAAAAGACGCTAATAAATTCCTCCAGAGCTGGCAGCACACCGGGTCTGTCTGCTCCATCTCTGTTTGAAGGGCGGGAACTCCGTGGCACCTGCGCTCGGCTTCACGTGGCGCCAGGAAGGCTTCGATGCCTTTGACTCGATGGTCTGCTACTGGGATTATCTGGACGGCGGGGATGAGGCCATTATTGAGAAGACCCTTCTGTATAACGAGGACGACTGCCGCGCCATGTGGCACATCGATCACGAGCTCACGAAGCGTTTCGCGTAGTGTGGGGGAGGGATTTCCCATGGGAAAGAAGATATCCAAATCCGAAAAAGAGTGGAAGCAGGAACTCACCTCAGAGCAGGTCAAGGTCTGCAGGCAGAAGGGGACGGAAAGGCCGTTCTCGGGAGAATACCACAACTGCAAAGAGGATGGGATCTACCAATGCGTGTGTTGCGGTAACGACCTGTTCAGTTCGGACACGAAATTCGATTCAGGCACAGGGTGGCCGAGCTTCTGGGAGCCTATCGCGCCAGAGTACATACGAACGGAGCCCGATCACAACATGGGCATGCGAAGGGTGGAGGTGGTGTGCGACGCGTGTGACGCCCACCTCGGCCACCTGTTCAACGATGGACCGCCACCGACAGGTCAGCGATACTGTATCAATTCTGTCTCGCTGAACCTCATGAAAAAGGATTCATGAAACAGCCCTCAGAGCTTTTCGGCGACGAAAGACGCCCGCGACCACCAGCTGCTTTCAGGAAATCGGTCCCGGAGCTCCCGCCATTGGTCCAATAGCGGGTCAGGCTTTCCATCCCGCTGCAGGGCTGCAACCCCTGCCCAGTAGACTGCTTCAGGAGCCACCTTCGCCTGGGGATACCCGTCCACGACGCTGCGGAATCGGGTAAACGCGTCCGCGTACTTCGCATGCAGCATATCGACCGTCCCGAGCGCAAAGCGGAGCTCAGCCAGGAACTCTTCGGGAGGAAAATAACCCACCAAGCGCCGGGTCTCGATCTGGTGGTGGTCAAAGAAGACCAACGTCGGCGTCCAGACTTGACGGAGCGACCGTTGAATCTGTTTTATCTCGGGCGTGGGTTCGGCCGTGTTGAAGTGGGCGCAAACGAAGTTGTCCGTGAGGAAGCTGATGACATTGGCGATTGGATACGTCACGGCATCCATTGCGATGCAGCCGCCTCACCCAGGTATCTTGTAAATATCGACCAACACTGGCTTGTGAGTCCGCTTTGCCTCCTCTATCGCTGCGTCCATTTGCGTGAGCCAACCAATGGCCGCCATATGTCCCTCCTTTCGCCCATGAAGGTCTACCGTGAGACGCGTCCAACTTCGAGGATTCCAGTGATTCCTTACCAGACGTGATTTGGAATAGCCTTATTCTAGCCGAGTCGTCCTGAAATGGGAACTTTTTTGTCACAAAATTCACTCACAGCCGGGCTGTCTGCGAAAGACCTCACCTGCCGGTCGCAGGGACTTGACACCCCTGGTGCAGTTAGGGATACTAAGGTTCTCCAAGCCCCAAGCGATGGAATTCGCATACGGTCAGGCCATGCCGCGCCTTCGGCATCCGCGCCGTGGCAGCACAAGATCGCTGGATTGCCAATGCATTGATGATATGGCCGCGAGAGAATGGAAGCGAGGTTAAGTGATGATAACCGTCAAGCATCTTTTGCAGGATAAAGGGCATGGCACCTGGTCCACAACACCCGATTCACTCGTGTATGATGCCCTGAAACTGATGGCCGATAAAGGGGTGGGAGCGCTGCTGGTTCTTGAGGCGGGGAAGTTGGTTGGGATCATCTCGGAACGGGATTACGCCAGGAAGGTGATTCTTCACGGAAAATCCTCCTTGAACACTCCCGTCAAGGAGATCATGACCGAAAACGTGATTTGTGTCCGCCCAGAACAGACCATTGAAGAATGCATGGCCCTAATGACAGATAAACATATCCGACATCTGCCCGTACTTCAAGGTGACGAGGTGATTGGTGTCGTTTCCATCGGCGACGTGGTCAAGGCCGAAATCGCTGAAAAGAACTTCTTGATAAAGCAGCTTGAAAACTACATTACAGGAAGCCGATAACGGCACCCCCCCAGTCTCCTTCCAGGACGAATCGTTGTCGGCCGAAAATAGCAGGCGCCCTCGCGGGGCCTCCATATCCCCCGGAGGGCGTTTCACCTTTCAGAGAAGGATGAGGGGTGTCTCAATGAATCAGCGCCGTACAACCACAAAGGGGGAGAACCCCTTCTGCTTGAGGGCTTTGACCACCTGACGGGCCTCTGCTTTGTCTTGATACGCTCCAACCCGCACGACGTGCACAGGGGTAGGGGCAGTCTTCGAGACGATCTTAGAGCTGTAATCCTTCTTCTGGAGGCGGCGCGCCAGATCAATGGCGGCGTTCTGATTGAAAAACCTCCCGGCCTCGACCGCGAACTGCCCGTGCTCCCCCTCGACCAACCGCGGGGAAAATCCTTCCGCGCTGAGGGTCTGCGCGGTCTGGTTTGCTGCCTCTCGGTCACGAAACTCACCCGCGTAGACCCGATGGCGGGTGATGCGGACAGTGGTCTTTTGGATGATCGGGTCGTACCCCAGCTTTTCCAGTCGCTTCTTGAGGGAGGTGGCGTTCCGCTTAGCGACCAGGGAGGCTACCTGGACGCTGAACCGCCCTTCCTCTTCACCCTCGGGCACCGTCGCCTTCGCCACCAGCTCTGAGGCTGGCTTCACGGCTTTAGGCTGAGGCTCTGCTGGCTTGGGGATCTCCCGCGGGGTCTCGGCTGGTCTGGCTATCTCCGCGGGGACTTCGGGCGCAGCCTGCGAAGGAACCTCTGGGCCGATCTTCGGGGGGACCTCGGAAGGAACCTCCGCTTTGGGACCCTGCGCCTCGGGAGGTCCTGCCGGTGGATTCTGTTCTCGCCCAGGGCTCTGTATTGCAACTGGCGGCTTGACGGCCTGGGGTTTCGCCTGGGGAGGCTTGGTCGGAGTCGGAGGCTGGGGCGGTCGAGGCCTCGCTACCCGGCGGGGAAGGGCAGGCGGTTTTGGCGGGGCCTCCGAACGAGTGAAATACCAGTAGGCACCGCCGATAAGGACAATTCCCAATCCGATAATGATCAGCAGGCGCTTGCTCATGATACAGCCTCCTTCCCCCCAGAAACCAGGCCTCTGCTTTCCATCTCCCGTTCCTCTTCGACACTCATGCGAAATGCACATTTCGTTCCAGGTCTACGGGCCAGGAGCCTCGGCCGGGGCCGCAAGATCCAGACCAGATACCCCGTGGGGCAGTCCACGCAATCTGAGGCCCCAGGGCCGGCCTGGGGTACAGACTGTTTGGCCGAATGTGGACCAGGCAAAGCTCATCTGGTGCCCTGTTGCCCACCGATTCGGGAGTAGGTATACTGCTACCTGATTGTGAGGGGGGGGCTTGATGTCAGGAGAGATGAGAACCTCATCAGACCCGTCGGGGGGGTCCCGCCGTTCGCCGGAGCCGGCATGGGCGGATTGGCCAGACGAGAAGCTCCTCGATCTCAGGATGTGTAATCTCGATGTAAGGATCGAGGGGGGCGACCTCGAGGGTCGGATCGCGCACCTCTATGGAGAGCTGAAGGACAGTGGCCTCCGCTTTCGACCCCACTTCTGGCTTTCGGACGAGTGGTTTACACCGGATGATGTCCCTGGGATCGCCATCCCCTTCTACTTGGCCCATCCCCGCCTGGCACGGCTTGAATTAAGTCAAATGCTCGAGGTCGAGGGCGGGACCCCTGAGTGGTGTATGCGTATTCTTCGCCACGAGACCGGGCACGCCATCGATCACGCGTTCCTTTTACGGCGAAGGCGGCGCCGACAGCAGCTATTCGGCAAGTCCTCTGATCCCTATCCCGAATACTACACGCCAAAACCGTACAGTAAGAGCTTTGTTCTGCACCTTGATACATGGTACGCGCAAAGCCACCCCGATGAGGATTTTGCCGAGACCTTCGCGGTGTGGATGAGTCCCGAATCGAGGTGGAGAGAGCGCTACGCGGGCTGGCCGGCACTCAAAAAACTCGAGTACATGGACGAGCTCATGCGAGAGGTCGCAGGAAAGCAGCCGCTGGTGACCTCGAAAGAGCGCATGGATCGCCTTCCCCGTCTGCGCAAAACCTTGCGGGTCCATTACAAACGGAAGCGCGAGCACTACGGTCTTGAATACCCGAACTTTTACGATCGGGACCTCAGGCGGCTTTTCTCCGATACATCGGAGTTCACTGGCAACGTGACTGCCGCGAGCTTTTTGAAGCGGATTCGGAAGGGGGTCCGCCGCAAAGTCTCGGACTGGACAGGAGAATACCAGTACACAATCGATCAAGTCCTTGAAGATATGATCGAGCGGTGCCGTGAGCTCAATTTGCGGCTCGCCGTGACCGAGGACCAGGCGAAGCTAGATTTCACGGTCCTCCTCACGGTGCAAACGATGAACTATCTCCACAGCGGTCGTCACCGAGTGGCGCTATGAGGAAGCGACGCGTTTCGGTCTTGATGCATGAGGCCCTGGTTCCTCCAGAGGAGACCACGGGTGTCGATCTCGCGACCGTGGAGTGGAAAACCGAGTTCGACGTTGTTACCACGCTGCGCGAGATGGGACACGAAGTCCAGATGGTCGGTGTGCGCAGCGATCTGACCGCGATCCGCAACGTTATCGATGCGTGGAAGCCTCACATCGCCTTCAACCTTCTCGAAGAGTTCGACGGTGTCGCGGTCTACGACCAAAACGTTGTCGCCTACCTCGAACTGTTGCGGGTTCCGTACACCGGTTGCAACCCGCGGGGATTGATGCTGGCTCGAGATAAGGCCCTGTCCAAGAAGGTCCTTTCCTATCACCGCATTTCCGTCCCCGAGTTCGCCGTTTTCCCCGTTGGGCGAAAGGTGAAGAGCCGCAAACGGCTCTCCTTTCCCGTGATTGTCAAATCTATTTCACAGGAAGCCTCGCTTGGCATCTCTCAGGCCTCCATAGTGGACAATGACGATAAGCTTCGGGAGCGCGTGGCCTTCATCCACACGAACGTAGGTACCGATGCCATTGCTGAACGCTATATTGAGGGACGCGAGCTGTACGTGGGAGTCCTCGGCAATATGCGGCTCAAGGTGTTTCCGGTTTGGGAGCTGTTCTTGGGGGGGATGCCCGACGAAGTGCGGCATATCGCCACGGCGAGAGTCAAGTGGAGCCTCAACTACCGAAAGAAGCACGGGATCAAGTCCGGTGAGGCGAAAGGGCTACCCGAGGGGATGGTAGAGGCGATTCAGCACGTGGCCAAGCGCGTCTACCGCGTCCTCAATCTCAGCGGCTACGCACGCATCGATATCCGGCTTGACCCGACCGGAAAGGTCTACGTCCTGGAGGCGAATCCCAACCCTGAGGTTGCCTACGGTGAGGACTTTGCCGAATCGGCCGAAAAAGCAGGCGTCTCATACGAAGTGCTCTTGCAGCGCGTCCTGGATCTCGGCCTGCAATGGAGACCCGATAGGTTGGGGTAGGAGGAAGAACCATGGAAACCCTCCTAAGCATTTGTATCGGCATTGGCTTAAGTGCAGCCTGTGGCTTTCGGGTGTTTGTCCCTCTTCTCGCCATGAGTATTGCATCGATGGCGGGACACCTCACGCTCTCCCCTGGCTTCGAATGGATTGGGACCTATCCTGCGCTGGCGGCCTTGGCCATAGCAACCGGTCTCGAAATCGCTGGGTACTATGTCCCGTGGGTGGACAATCTGTTGGATACCATTGCCACGCCGGCCGCGGTTGTTGCCGGCACCATTGTGATGGCCTCAACAGTTTCCGGGATGACCCCTTTTCTCCAGTGGGCCCTTGCGGTCATAGCGGGGGGTGGGGTTGCTGCGACGGTTCAGGTCGCCACTGGTATGACGCGAGGGGTCTCCACCCTGACAACAGCCGGCTTAGGGAACCCGCTTGTAGCGACTATGGAAGTGAGTGGAGCGATGATCCTATCTCTGCTGGCAATTGGGTGGCCTGTCCTTGCGGGTCTTGTGGTTCTCGGTCTTCTCGGTTTTGCGGTGGACAAGGTATTTGGAAAGGAGCACGGTTGTCCCTCGCAGGTCCCCGTGAGTGAGGAATCCCGGAGGTGATTCGGAAAAAATGTTCTTGACAACGGAATGCGCAGGGGTTATGTATACCGTGCCCCAAGGGGTTCAAAGGAAGTAGCGGAACCCGAGGGTCGTAAACCTGTGCTGAACCGGAGACCGGGCTATGAGCCGAAAGGCAAGTGGAGCCGGATTCGGAGCAGGATGGGGATGAAGGCCAACGGGAGCCGGGAAACCGATGGGTCACTTGGGGCACTTTCATTTGCCCAAGTGATTCCCCGCTCTCCTGTGACTGCTTCAATAGAATAGGAAAAACCCGAAGCCGACCGCGGCCAAACTGCTCCCTCCAATGAGGACATGGATGGCGTATGGGCCGAGGTCGACGCTGAAGGACACGCCCACCGCGATTATCCCCACGAAGGCCATAGTCAGGCAGATCATGCGTGGCGTGCGTCCCCTCCTGCCCCGCTTTATCCACGGACTTGCCCATGGTGGCCTTCGAGGAAAGGGTATTTCACGGGCAGCTATTGCCGCAACCAACCACCGCCCTGCCACGGCAGGGGTGGGGGACATCCAGAAAAGTCGCGTGCGAACACGCCGGCGGTTGCGGCCGCCCGTCCAGGTGGCGAGTCCGTCGAGCAGCCACCGCGCTTCCTGCTTCTCGCCGGCCTTCGCGAGGCGCCGTGCCAGTTCAAATGTTGCCTCGAAATGCCCCGATTCAATTTGGCATGCCTGGCGCAGCAGGCGGAGTCCCTGCACTCGCACCTTCCGACGGCGGAAATGACGGCTTCCATCGAGGAGGGCCTGTATCGCGTCTGGGCGTCGTTCCCGATCGACCTGTAACTTGGCGATAATCTCCCAGACTTCGATCTGACGCGGCATGGTGCGTGCCGCCTGCAAGTAGATACTCAGAGCTTTGTCGCTATAACCCTCGCGAAGGTACCCTTCACCGGCGATGACGAAGCTCGACCAGGCCTCGGTCCGTTGCCTCCACTTTGCGAGCAGGGGGGCGATCTTTCCATGGATTTCATGGTCCTGGGGATCGACCTCCAGTATCTTCCGATACGCGGCGATGGCCTTCCGGGTTTTCCCCCTCCCTCGCGCCTGCTCGGCAGCTGCGAGGATAGTGAAACGGTCGTAGGATTTGTGCCGCGTGAATAACATCGCGTAATTACCCTGTTTGGTGCCCGGGGTCTTCTGAGGAAACCCTGGCGCAGAAAATCTCGATGGCACCCCCTGTTGATCTCGGCTGATGCCTGTCTTGTCAAGGAGGTCTTTCCAGATTCCGGAACCGGACAAGGGAAGTGCAATCTCCGTGCCCACTTAGGCCCCTTTGTTCGCCTAGCGTTCTTGTGCTGCTCGCGAGGCCCAGCGGGTGAGGGAATGTCTTGTGCTTACTGCTCATCGATTCTGGGGGCGGGGTTTCAGGGAAGATCACTCTATCGATGGGGGATGGCCATAATAGAACCGGTGGAGTCGAGCGGGGCTCGCCCCGAAAAAGTACAAGAGGCGCAGCGTCCACATCAGGAGTACCGTCCTGACGACGCCTTCCCGTTCCCACTTCCGGGGCGAGGCGGTCACCGGGAGCCGGAGGCAGGCGATGCCACCGTGTCGCCTGAGATGTTTCGAAAACTCTACATCCTCCATCAAGGGAATATCAGGGTAGCCACCCATCTCGGCGAAGATGGTCTGCCGGACAAAGAGAGCCTGATCGCCGGTTACGATCCATGTCAGGCGGGACCGGAAATTCATCAAAAAGGCAATGGCCTGGAAGATGACACGGGAGCTGTCGAAGCGGACATCAAATCGCCCACCCGCGATCCGGGGGTCACCCAGGGCCATGAGGATGGCCTGTTCCGCCCCGTCCGGTAAGAATGTATCGGCATGCAAAAACAGGAGGATCTCCCCTCGTGCTTCGCGGGCGCCGGCATTCATCTGCCTTGCCCTTCCCCGCGTGCTCGCGACAAGTCGGGCCAAGGGGAACTGCTGCAGCACCTCTCGGGTCCCATCTGACGATCCTCCATCGACCACGATGACCTCCGCCCTGGGACATTTCTGCAGCAGGATCGGAAGGAGCCGCTGGAGGTTGGGTGCCTCATTCAGGACGGGGATAATAATGCTCAACATCGCTCCCCCCTGGAAATCGCCATCGCTTTAGGTCCTCACGAACGCGCACATCACAATGATGGCGGGACATTACCCCACCTTCGGTGCCTTATCAAGAGCGGAGACCCCTCCTCGGGCACTATCGCATCCGGGGCGGAGAGGGGGGTCCTAACGGGGAGAAGGGGTAATTGAGCCGGAAGCGCATAAAAATCAACATGTTAGGAAGCTAGAAGTGGCCCGAAAAAAAATGCCTTCCTTTGGCACCGGTTTTGCTACTAACCACCTCGCCCCGCTTGTCACCCGCCGGGTGATGCCGCAAGGTTGGCGGGTGAATGTGAGCCTGGGGCGTAAAGAAACCTTCGCGCGGGACGGGTCATGAACGTATCAAGCATCCTGGAAAAACTCTCAAGAAACCAGGCATTTGTGCTCTTGCGCTTCGCCCTTATCATCGCCATGGCCCTCCTGCTGCTGGCGGAGCACGATTTCTCATCTCTCCCGAGCGCCTTCATCTTCCTGATCATCGGCACCCTGGCGTCAAATGTGGTGCTGGCCAAGCTCCCTGCGCGGATCACCGACTCGATGGCCTTCTATGGGGGGGTCATCATTGGCGATACCATTTGGATCACGGCAGCTTTACTGTACAGTGGTCTGTCCCGCGCCGAGTTCTTCTATCTGTACTTCTTATTACTGCTCCTCGCCGCGATCGGCGAGAATGTGGGGCTAATCGTCGTCGGCGCCCTCGCCGTGTGCATACAGTACGTCTTCGCAGTCTCAGCGACCGGAAGCACGGGATCACTCTGGAGTTCGCGGGTGCTGATCCGCATCCCGTTTCTCCTCACGGCGGCCGCGTTTTCCGTCTACCTCGTTGACCGCGTGCGTCGCGAGCGACAGCGCGCGCGTGAGGAGGCGGCTGCGGTGGCGCGCCTGCAAGAAATCCAGCGAAAGCTCGAAGAACACGCCCGGCAAGTGGAACAGGCAAATGAGGATCTGGCTCGCGAAATCTCGGAACGCAGGCGGGTCGAGGAAGCGCTCCGGCACGCCAGGGACCAACTCCGAGCGGTCTTGGACGCGGTGCCGGCGTGGGTATCCTGGGTCAATTCGGATTTGACATACCTCGGGGTCAATCACTACATGGCGTCGGTGCTCAACGTGTCCTCAGAGGCCTTTGTCGGAAAAGAGGTCGGATTTATGGGGACCAGCCCGAAATTTACCGAATTTGCGCAGCAATTTTTCGCCAACCCGACTTTGAGATCTTCATATGAAATCACTGAATCCGTAAAAGGCTTTGACCGGAGTTTTCTTATCGTCGCCCAGAAGTACCTTGAGGGCGAGGCGGCGGTCTTTGCGGGGGTTGATGTCTCTGAGCTCAAGCAGACCCAGGCAGCACTCCAAAGGGCCAAAGAGGCGGCCGAGGTGGCCAACCGTGTGAAGGGTGAGTTTCTGGCGACGGTGAGCCACGAGATTCGCACCCCGATGAACGGCATTATCGGCATGACACGATTTCTGTTAGGGACGGAATTGACAGCTGAGCAGCGGCAATTCGCCGAAACTGTGGAATCCAGTGCAGACTCGCTGCTCTCGATCCTCAATGATATCCTCGACTTCTCTAAGATTGAGGCGGGAAGGTTGGCCATTGGATCGATCCCCTTCGATCTTCGCGTGGCCGTGGAAGAGGTGGCGGAGCTGTTGGCCATCCGGGCGGGTGAGAAAGGCCTCGAGCTTATGGTACGGTATGATCCGAACGCCCCGCGCCGCGTCATCGGCGACCCGGGTCGTATTCGCCAGGTGCTCACCAATCTGATGAGCAACGCCATTAAGTTCACGCACCAGGGGCATGTGTTGATCAATGTGGAGTGCCAGGAACAGACCGAACGCGAAGGACAGTTCCGACTGGCGGTTGAAGACACCGGCATCGGTATCTCCGAGGACCGACTCGAGCAGATCTTCGAGAGGTTCACCCAGGCCGACGCCTCGACGACCCGTCGGTATGGTGGAACCGGGCTTGGGCTGACAATCTCGAGGCAACTGGTGGAGTTGATGGGAGGGACCGTCGGGGCGACGAGTCGTCCGGGCGAAGGATCGACCTTCTGGGTCAACCTGTGCCTCCCCTTGGATCTTCAGGCAATCCCTGCGCGGCTGCCGACAGCCGATTTGGCGGGGGCGCGCGTGTTGATCGTGGACGACAACGACATCAACCGGCTTTTGCTGCAAGAACAAACGACAAGTTGGGGCCTGTCTAGTACCGGGTGCTCCTCGACCACGGAGGCGTTGGAGAGGCTGCATGAGGCCTCCGACTCGGGCAACCCGTTCCAGATCGCCATCCTCGCGTCGCAAATGCCAGAGATCGATGGCGAAGGCCTGGGGCACGCCATCAAAGCCGATCCCGCCCTCCGGGAGACTGTCCTGGTCATGCTCACGCCAGTGGGCCGGCGGGGCGACGCGCGGCGCTTGCAAGAGGCTGGATTTGCTGCGTATCTGGTCAAGCCGGTTCGCCCGTCGCAGCTCATGGACGCGCTCGCCACCGTGTGGGGGGCCAGGACGCTGGACATGCCCACGGAGTTGGTCACGCGCCACACGCTGGCGGAGTCCCGCGCTGCGAAAACGCCCCCGCCTCCGGAGACCAGCCGCCACATCCGCGCGTACGTGCTGGTAGTCGAGGACGACATCGTGAACCAAAAAGTTGCCGCGGGGATGCTGGAAGAACTCGGCTGCCGCGTGGACGTGACCACCAATGGTCGCGAGGCGGTCGAGCGGTTCGAGCAGCTTCCCTATGACCTCGTCTTCATGGACTGCCAGATGCCTGAGATGGACGGCTACGAGGCGACGATTGAGATCCGCAGGCGTGAAGCGCCGACACAACATACGCCGATCATCGCCATGACGGCTCACAACATGGAAGGGGACCGCGAAAAGTGTCTCGCGGCCGGCATGGATGACTATGCCTCGAAGCCAATCAGGCCCGACAGACTCCAGAAAATCCTCGAGCGGTGGGTCGCCCACGAGACTCCAGCCTTGCCTCGCTAGTCCGTACCTCCTCTTCTAGCGTATTGCCTCTCATGTGCTCACCTTCCTCCGCGAATGCCTTCCAAGAGAAATTTCTCATACCCGGTTAATCTTCCTCCCGGAGGTGCGTGAGAGTCGGGAAAGTGACCACGGCACTCGGTTCATTCTTTCACTATCCTTCGCCCATAGCCGTCTTCAGGATCACTCTCCCCTTATGCTCCCAATATAGCAGGCCCATATTCCGGAGCTTCTTCTTGGCTGTCCGGTCTCCACGTTTTGCCCGCTTCAAGAGGAGGAGGTTTTTTTGCTGGAGGTTCTGAATGCTCAACGTAACGGCTGGTCTCGGGCTCATGCTTTCTTCTCCAGGGCGATGAAGAAACTTCCCCGTTCCCGCTTCACCAGCAGCAGGAGGGTTCCTTCGTCATTGGCCTTGGTGATTGCCCCCTTGACCTCTGTGACCGAATTCACCGGTTGGTGATTGACCTCCAGAATGACGTCACCCTTATGGATGCCTGCCCGGTCCGCAGGGCTCCCGGGCTGCACTCCAACGACCACCACGCCGTGGTTAGCTGTGAGGCCTCGCTGACCTGCCATCTGAGGGTTTACATCCTGGAGCAGCAGGCCCAGCTTACCGTGAGCGGGTGAGCGAGATTCCTCTGTTTTGGCCGTTCCGGACGAGAGCTTTCCGACTGTGAGGGAGAGCTCGCGTTCTACACCATCCCGAAGGATGATTACGGTAACCTGCTGGCCCACCGGGGTTTGCGCAACGAGAGAGGCAAGATCCCGGGAATCCTTGACCGCCGTGTTGTTAAAGGTGACGATCACGTCGCCCCGGCGGATCCCGGCTTCCTCGGCGGGACTTCCCGACACGACATCCCCCACGAGGGCCCCCTTCCTGTCCTTCAGCTCGAGTGCCCTGGCTAACTCAGCAGTGATCGACTGAATGCTCACCCCGAGGTAGCCACGGGTCACCTCGCCTGTGGCCACTAGTTGGGGAATCAAGGGCTTCGCTGTATTGATCGGGATGGCAAATCCGATCCCTTGCCCAAAGGGGATGATGGCGGTGTTGATCCCGACCACCTCTCCCTTTACGTTGAAAAGAGGGCCGCCCGAGTTACCCGGGTTTATAGAAGCATCGGTCTGGATAAAGTTGTCGTAGGGGCCGGCGCCAATGACGCGCCCTTTGGCGCTCACGATCCCCGCCGTCACGGTATTACTCAAGCCGAATGGGTTTCCGATGGCGAGGACCCAATCCCCAATCTTGAGGTGATCGGAGTCGCCTAGGGTCGCGACGGGGAGAGGCTGGGTGGCATCGATGTTTAGCAGCGCCAGGTCCGTTTTGGAATCGCGTCCCACGATCTGCGCTCTGTACTCCTGGTTGTTGGCCAGGGTGACGGTGACCTCCTTGGCGTCCTCTACCACGTGGTTATTGGTCAGGATGTAACCCTCCTGGCTAATGATGACTCCTGACCCCGCCCCTTGGGTATGAAAGTCTTCAGGGCGCTGTGGCATCTCCCTGAAAAATCGTTTGAAGAAGTTGGTGAAGGGCTCTTCGAGACCCTGGGGCCATTGAAAAGCTCCAACTTTTTGAACTGTGGTCACCTTGATATTGACGACCGTCGGGCCCAACGTCTTCACGAGGTCGGCGAAGGACCGGGGATTGGCCGGCGCCACCGTCGATGCCGGGGTTCCGGTGCCGAGCCCCTGAGCCGCTGCGGGGCGTGTTCCGTAAAGGTCCGGCGCCACCCCGAGGCCGATCACCAGAAAGGACAACGCGACAGCCGCTACGCTCGTTGCCCCAAACCGCCTGTTGACTGAGGACTGCCTCATCCGATGCACCATTTGTGATCCTCCTTTCCCTCTGTCATGGAGAGGGCGAATAATCTGTTGCCTTGATGGACGGTTTTTTGGCTTCGCTACCCCAAAATATAGAGGGCGACCATTAGAGGGAGATTAATGCAGGATTAAAATTCGCTCATGCGAGGGGAATTGAGGCGGCCGATGATTGGAGCGGAGGATGGGGAAAGCCAGGCTCAGGAATGGAGTGGGAGGAGGACCGTGAAGG
>VRUN01000077.1 GCA_019456075.1 Candidatus Methylomirabilota bacterium | reverse complement strand
CTGGATTCGCCGCCCCGAAGAGCACCGGGAGCAGGAGGACAAGGCTATACCTTCGCCATCCGCTTTTGCAAACCCATCCCATGGATATGGCAAATGGCCAGCGCCAACGCATCCGTCGCATCGGTGGCCGGGAGCCCTGAGGAGAGATCGATGAGTGAGCCGACCATCCGTTGGACCTGCGTCTTTGACGCGCGCCCATAGCCGGTCACCGCACTCTTGACCTCCAAGGGACTATACTCAAAAACTTCGAGTCCGGCCCCTACCGCAGCCACAAGGGCCGCGCCCCTCGCCTGACCGAGCTGGAGGGCCGACCGAACATTCTTGGCAAAAAAAATCCCCTCCAGGACCGCACATCCGGGCCGATGCTGCCCAATGACCACCTGGAGGGTCTGGTGAATCACCTGGAGTCTCAGGGGAAAGGTCTGGCGGGGGGAAGTGGTGATCACGCCGTGGGCGATGGAGATCAGGGACCTGTCTCGCACCTCCACCACACCATAGCCGGTGGCGGCTGACCCGGGATCGATCCCCAACACCCGGAGCCCGTTGGCCACCCTCTTTTCCACCTCCTTAGGCGGTCAGGGCCGCCATGATCTCTTCGGGGATATCGAAGTTGGCATAGACGTGCTGCACGTCGTCGTGCTCCTCCAGCCCGTCTATGAGGCGGAGCACCTGCTCTGCCACCTTCCCCTCGAGGCGGATGGTGGACTGAGGCACCATGGTGATCTCGGCCTGTTCGATCGGGAAGGACCCCTGCGTCAAGGCCGTCTTCACCGCCCCGAAGTCTTTGAGGTCGGTGACGATCTCGAAACTCTGCTCCCCGATCCGTACATCCTCGGCGCCTGCCTCAAGGGCCACCGCCAACAGGTGCTCTTCGTCCACGCCTTTCGCCGTGACCTGGATCAGACCTTTCTTGTTGAACATCCAGCCGACACACCCCGACTCACCCATACTGCCACCAAATTTCGAGAGGAGCTTGCGGACCTCCGCCGTCGTCCGATTCCGGTTGTCGGTGACCGCCTCGAGGAAGATCGCCACTCCCCCGGGGCCGTACCCCTCGTAGATGCACTCCTCGTACGAGACCCCTTCCAGTTCCCCGGTCCCCTTCTTGACGGCCCGGATGATGTTGTCTTGGGGCATGTTGGCGGCTTTGGCTTTGTCCATGGCGTCCCGGAGGCGCGGGTTTCCCACCGGATCCCCACCGCCAAGCCGGGCCGCCACCGTGATCTCCCGGATCACTCTGGTAAAAATCCGGCCGCGCTGTGCATCGACCTTTGCCTTCTTATGCTTGATCCCTGCCCACTTGGAATGCCCAGACATCGCGGCGCCTCCTTCGGTGGCAAAGTACAGAAAAGCCCCTGCTGCTGTAAAGAGAATTCTCCCGGGAAATCCCCTTGACAGGCCCCGGGGGCGGTGGTAAGTAACCTATCACATCTCACTGGACCCTTCAAGAAAGCAGGCGGAGGAGGGCCACGGGTGATCCCGTGGCTTTTGCTTTCGGAGGAATGCGATGATCATCGTGATGCAAGCGGGGGCGCCTGAAGAGCAGTTGCAAGCCGTCCTTCGGCGCGTCGAAGACTTGGGGTACCACTCGCACCTGATCCGGGGGACGCAGCGCAACGTGGTTGGCGCCGTCGGCGATGAGCGGGGCAAGACCAAGCTCCAGAGCCTCGAGGCCATGCCGGGCGTTGCAAGCGTGGTCCCCATCCTGCAGCCCTTCAAGCTCGCCAGCCGGGAGTTTCGAACCCAGAAGACGGTCGTCAAAGTCGGCGAGACCGAGATTGGGGGCGACCGGCTCGCGTTGATGGTCGGACCCTGCTCGGTCGAAAGCGAGGCCCAGATTCTCGAGACGGCCCGCTTCGTCAAAAAGGCGGGGGCCACCATCCTCCGCGGGGGGGCCTTCAAGCCGCGCACCTCGCCGTATAGCTTCCAGGGGCTCGGCGAGCACGGACTCGAGTTGCTCGCACGCGCGCGGGAAGTGACCGGACTCAAGATTGTCACCGAGGTTCTCAATGATCGCGACGTCGAGCTCGTGGCGAAGTACGCCGACATCCTTCAGGTCGGGGCGCGCAATATGCACAACTTCGCCCTCTTGAATAAGGTCGGCGAGGCGCAGATGCCGGTGCTTCTCAAGCGCGGCATGTCGGCCACGATCCAGGACCTGTTGATGTCGGCCGAGTATATCCTCTCGCACGGCAATTACGACGTCATCCTCTGCGAGCGAGGGATCCGCACCTTCGAGACCGCGACCCGCTTCACGTTAGATTTAAACGCGGTCCCGGTCCTGCAGAAGCTCACCCACCTGCCGGTGATCGTGGACCCGAGCCATGGGACGGGCTACTCGGAGTAAGTGACGGCCATGGCCCGCGCCGGCATCGCCGCCGGGGCCGACGGCCTCATGGTCGAGGTCCATCCGAAACCCGAGGAGGCCCTCTCGGACGGCGTCCAGTCGCTCACGCCTGAGCGGTTCGAGGAGCTCATCCGGCAGCTCAAGCCGGTGGCCGAAGCGGTCGGCCGAACGTTATAAGCGGATCTCCCCCACGATTTTTCTTGCCGGAACCCCTCCTCCTCCGCACCCCTCGTACCGGGCCTGTCCGGGGGTCCTTTTCTCTTAAAGGTTTATCGCCCGCCCCCATTTTTGGGTCCGTCCGGCTATGAAAAAACTGCATGTTGACAAGTAGTTGTGCCTCGATTTATCTTTTCCCAAACGCAGTTTTGGATTTGGCGGGGGGATGAGCCCTCCCAGTTACTCCACCCTTACCATCAGCATCGTTCCATTGCGAATATTCAAATGGAGTGACCCATGACTAAGTCTCTGGGCAAGCGGCGAGTTGTCACCATCGCGATGGCTCTTGGGCTCGCCCTGCATGCTTCCGTCGCCTTCGCACTTCCGATTCTGAGCATTGATCCCCCCAGCACCATCGTCGGCCCTGGTGAGACGTTCTCTCTTGATGTGGCGTTTCGCGGCGTCACTGACCTCTATGCTTTTCAGTTCGATTTGGGCTTTGATCCCGCGATTCTGGCCGCCACTAGTGTAAACGAAGGCCCCTTTCTCCCCAGCGGGGGTTTGACCTCCTTTATCCCGGGAACGATTAATAACACTGCTGGATCGATCACCTTTACCCTCGACACATTGCTTGGACCTGTTCCCGGCGTCACAGGAAGCGGAATTCTGGCCAGTGTGATGTTTGATGCCCTGAGCTTTGGTACCAGCCATCTCAGTCTCACCAACGTTCTTTTCTTCGATTCCGGGTTTTCCGCTATTTCCTTCACCACCCAAGACGGTCTGGTCAGTGTCGTGCCAGAACCTGCCACTTTGATTTTGCTGGGCTCCGGGCTAGCCGGGGCGGCGGTCATGCGAAAACGGCTGACACGATAAGCCAGGAAGGCCAATGCCGATGAGGGCACGGATGAGCGTGCGGCCGGGAATGGCCAAGGTCACCGCCGTGATCTTCGTGTGCCTTCTCGCCATCTTTGCCGTTCCGGTAGTTCACGCCGGTCATGTGCCGGACCCGGATCTCAACAATGACGGGGTCGTAGACCATGCCGACCTGGAGATCATCAAGGGTAGCGTCGGGAAGCGCTGCGGAGAGAGTGGATTTAACGAACTTGCCGACATCAACCATGACTGTTTGGTTGACCTGTTTGATCTCGTCTTTGTAGCCCGGGCCTTTGGTCAGTCCGGGTTCCCGACCGAGGAACAAGACACGACCCCGCCGGTAGTCACGATTACGGCCCCGCCCGACCAAAGCCTGCTCAATGCCACCCCAATCGCCGTGTCTGGGACCGTGGATGATGACACAGCCACCATTACGGTGAATGGCATTCAAGCCACGGTAAGCGCCGGAACATTTACTGCCGCCGGGGTCCCCCTGCAACAGGGTGTCAATACGCTCACCGCCACCGCGACCGATCCCGCTGCGAATGTGGGGACGGCCAGCATCCAGGTCACGCTTGACACGACCGCGCCACAAGTCACGATCGCCTCCCCCGTGGATGGGTCCACCTTGAACACCAACACGCCGCTGATTCGGATTACCTATGCCGACCCGGCGGGCGCGGGCTTGGATCTACAAAGTCTCGTCGTCCAGATCAACGGGGTGGATCAAACGAGCCTCTTCACGAAAGGGGCGACCGAGGCGACCGCGCAGCTCACCAGTGCGACTGCCCTCGCCGAAGGATCGAACACGATCCAGGCCCAGATCAACGACCAGGCCGGCAATGCCGCCTCGGCAACCGCAAACGTTACCGTGGTCACCGTGCCGGTCACCCCGGCCGGCTTCGGCGTCGTCCTGGGCCAGGTGGTCGATGCGACCACCGGGCAGCCCCTTGCCGGGACCACGGTCAAGGCGCTCGGCAGCACCTCCGAGGTCCTCACTGATGGTCAGGGGCGATTTGAGCTCCCGGCCCCGGCAGGCAATCGAGCGCCGATCTACTTCAACAAGGGCGGCTACGTCGATGCCAAGGCCTTTGCCGTTGTCGAGGCCGGACGCGAGAGCACCGTCGGGACCGTGCGCCTGGAACCCTTCGATCAGGTGGCTACCCGCATCGACTCAAATGGCGGCAGTCACACCGATAGCACCGGCACGGTCCAGGTCATCTTCCCGGCCGGCGCCGTGGGGACCGCCATCGATGTCACCGCCACGGTCTTTCCGACAGCCGACGAATTCCCGCTAAAGGTCCCCGAAGGGCAGGCCTATCTGGCGGGGGTCCAGTTCACTCCCGAGAACCTCACCTTTGCCCAACCGGTCACGGTCCGCATGCCCAACAATTTGAATCTGCCGCCCAATACCGACGTCCCCTTTGCCTTTGCAAACCATAGTGATCAGAACTCCAACGTGGTTTTCTTTGACCCCGGCATGGCCCAGGTGAGCGCCGATGGGCAATTCATTGAAGCCCAGCTCTCCCATTTTTCCTGCATTGCCCTCGCGCTACCAGTACTGACCGAGCGCCCACCTGTCCTTCAGGAATCGGGAGATGCGCCGGTCGAGAACTCCCAGCGCAAATGCTGCGTGCCAGCTGGCTCACGTGTAGGGGCCCAGGATGGCACCCTGTTTCTGGATCAGGCGCTCCCGTCCACGCGGACCCTTGGGCGGGCGAACTCCCCCACCCTTACTTATAGCTCCGCGACCGCCGACCCACACCCGCTTATTCTCACCGAAGCCTTGCTTGATCCCGCCGCCACGACGCTGCCCCAACAGGTCAGGTGGCAACTGCGGGCCGGGCCTCTCGAGGAGGAGCGGACTTTCATCCCCCAGCCCGGAACCTCTCGCTATGCATTTAGCTGGGATCCGCGGGACAGTAGTGGGAATCTACTCCCCACCGGAAGCCATCGGGTCGAGGTAATCCTCTCCAACGATTACCAGGGCACACTCGCCACGACTAGTAGCTTTGGCGGACCGCCGATCCGGGATCTCGGCATTCCGGTCCCGGGCTTGACCCCACAGAGCGTCCGCCCCAATGCTCGCATCATCATCCATAACCGGCAGCAGAGCCCGTTTGGAGCAGGCTGGGGGCTCCAGGGGCTACAGCGTCTGCATCCACAACCAGAGGGTGCCGTAATCACCGACGGGGACGGCACTGCCCTCACCTTCCGCACGATCCCTCTCCTCTACGCCTCGGTAAGCCCCGGGATCACCACCTTCGGCGGGCTCAGCGCCATCGATCCTCAGACCGGCGATGTTCAGTCTGTCTTTCCGACGGTCATCCAACCCGACGCGGTCACCACCTCCCCGGCCGGGGACTTGGTCTTTGTCGTCGGAGGAAGCGGGATTCATTTTATTGACACCCGCACCCAGGAAGAGGTCCACCGCATCAACACCATCGCGTTTTCTCAGGGTGTCGCGGTCTCGCCGGATGGGTCCACGCTCTTCGTCGTTGCCAGTAAACCCAGCATCGTCGCCATCATCGATATTCCTACTCGCCAGGTCCTCTCTACCCTTCCCCTCTCCGGCATCGGAGTTGGGGTAGCCCTCTCCCAAGACGGCCGCCTCGCCTATGTAGCGCAGCAGTTCACGAACGACGTCACGATCATCGATACCCAGACACTGTCACTTGTAGCCACGATCCCGCTTGGGGCGCAGGTGACCCAGGGATCCATGGTCCTGAGTGGGGACGGCCGGACGCTCTTTGTGGCGGTCGCTACCGGCGTAGCGGTGATTGACACGACGACGAACAGTCTCCAGACCACACTCAGCTTGGGC
>VRUN01000076.1 GCA_019456075.1 Candidatus Methylomirabilota bacterium | reverse complement strand
CCCTTGGCATCGTCCCGGACCGTGGTGGCGATTTTCGCGCCCAGGGCCTTTGCCACCTGGATATGCATACTGCCAGAGCCCGAAGCGCCTGAGTGGACCAACACCTTGTCACCCGCGTTGACCTCGCCCACCTCTTTGACCGCTCGAACACTCGTGCCCAGCACGACGGGAAGTGTGGCTACTTCCTCCGGCTTTAGGCCAGTGTCATCCTTGACCACCCACCGTGCAGGGATTTCGATGTACTGGGCATAGGTGCCCGGGATCCCCAGTCCCGGGAGCGTGAAGCTCGGCGCCGTGGCCGCCGGCCGGATGCCATATTCCTCCTCTTTGAGCGGGAATCCGGGATTGGGGATCACCCGCTCGCCGATTGAAAAGCCGGTGACCCCTTTGCCCAGCTCGGCTACCTCCCCGGCTGCGTCAGACCCCAGGATGTGGGGGAAGGGAAGCTCCGGAACGAGCGACCCTTCGCGTAAGTAATGGTCCAGGCGGTTCACGCCTGTGGCAAGCACCTTGATCAAGACGTGTCCGGGCTTGGGTGTTGGGGTCGGGACATCTTCGTACTTCAGGACTTCGGGACTTCCAAATTGGTGAATTACTGCTGCCTTCATGTGAAATACCTCTTTCCTTCGTGGTTGTCTGCTTGTCGAGCTTGGGAACCCTTCTCCATCGGAGAACGATTCCAGTGCCGATTGTTCCGATATAGCCGCCCTTCAATCCACTAACGGGCCTCTGCCCCCAGGGTAACGTGCGTTGTCAAGAAGCGACGCATGTGGCCCGCGATCACGGCACCATCCTCTTCCAGCGCGAAGTGCCCCGTATCAAGCAAGTGGAATTCGATATTCTTCAGATCACGCTTGTACGGATAAGCGCCCTCTGCCGGGAAGATGTGGTCGTTCTTTCCCCAGACTATCAGCGTCGGCGGTTGATGCTTGCGGAAGTAGGCTTGCCACTTGGGATAGAGCGGCGGATTCGACCCGTAGTCGTAGAACAACTGGAGCTGAATAGCTTTATTCCCCGGGCGATCCTGGAAATACTGGTCCACAATCCAATTGTCGGGGCTGATCTTCTCGACGTTTCGCACCCCGTGGGTGTATTGCCACTTGGTCACCCCGAGGTTCAGGAACTTTTTCAGAGGCTCTGCATTCTTCTCGGTGCGGTCTTTCCAGTATGCCTTGAACGGGTCCCAAAATTCCCGCAGACCCTCCTCATACGCGTTGCCGTTCTGCACGATGAGCGCCTGTACTCTTTCTGGGTGCTTGACCGCAAGGCGAAATCCGACAGGCGCCCCGTAATCCATGACGTAGAGGGTGTACCGCTTCAAACCCAACTTTTGTATAAATTTGTCCATAACATCCGCGAGGTTATCGAAGGTGTACTCGAACTGGTCCACGGGCGGCATGGAGCTATTGCCGAACCCAGGATAGTCCGGAGCCACCAGATGGAACGTATCCGACAGCGCGGGGATCAAGTTGCGGAACATCTGAGATGAGGTCGGAAAGCCGTGGAGCAAGAGGATCGTTGGTGCATTCTTTGGCCCCGCCTCACGGTAAAAGATGTCGAGCCCGTCCACCTTGATGGTCTTGTGGAGCGTGGGGTACTTCTTGGGCGTTGCCGCTTCCGAAGTCTGCCGCGTCGCGTCTCCGGTCATGAACAGGCCCGCAATGCTGATTGTAATGACAGCGACGAGCGAGACGATTGTTTTCGCGGTCCTCAGTGCCATTGGACTGCCCTCCTTTCAGCATTATTGAATGCTGTGGTTAGCACATACTGGTCCACCAACACTCATCCCTCGACTGATAAAAGTGCCCAATGTGGTCTCTCTCGGAATGCAATCTCCTTCTTTAGAAGGGGGCGGGCATCGCAGGTGTAAGGCAGGGACGGCGGCATTTGGGCGTGGACGGTAGAGATATTAGGAGGTTAGCGAGACGTGTTACGGTGCCACACCCGTCATTCGCCAGGGTATCGAAGGTCTGTTTTTAATAAATGGGAAATCGCCTTCACGAGCCTACACTCTCTCAGAGAAGGCGGCTGACGCAAAGGACTACGATGCCTATCCGTAAACATCCCTCGAAATCTTAGTGGAGTTCTAATTATTCCCCCTCTGGTCTAGGGCTGTCAAGCCCCAAACACGGGGGGAAGCGCATAGAGACGGATACATCATCGCCTGCTCCACTTTCTACAATGGCAGGCTGACGGCCTGGCCCGATTGGGCGCTTCGGATCACTGCCTCGGTAAACTCCATGTACCGCACGCCGTCCTCGAAGCTGGTCCGCGTGACCTTCTCTGTGCCTCGGATCGCGCCGATAAACTCCTCCTCCACCCGCCAGCGTCCTTGCTCCTCTTGGGGGATCACAATTTTTTGCAGCTCCTTGTCGCGGCGCCGCCCGCCGTACAACTCGAGAGTTGAGGTGTCCAGTCTTAACGTTCCCTCGGTCCCGAATAGCCACGCTTCGTTGGCTGGCGCCAGGCCGGTGACGGTACTGAAACGGAGGTGGGCGATCGCTCCACACGCCAGATTGGCAGTGACATCCACGTGTTCAGGTACGGTCACCGTCCGCAGCAGACCGCCCGTGTCCTTCCGCTGAGGGACGCATACCTTGGTCATGGCCATCACCCGGCTGGCAGGACCCACCCAGCGCATCATCGCCTCGTACCAGATGCCCATCGTCAGAGTATTGAAGCCGCTCAGGTCTGTATCGTGTCTCCAGTGTAGGAGTCCTTCCCGATCCACAAAGGCGGACTGGAGCCCCCGGAGCTCCACCGCCAGCACCTCCCCCAAATAGCCGTGGGCGATGAGCTTCTGGATGGTGTCATCGACGGCCAGGGTATGGGGTGCGGGGACCACCTGGGTGACCAGATGGGGGTGCTGCCGGGCTTCCTCGAGCATGGCATGGGCCTCTGCCGCATTCATGGCCATCCGGGCTTCGCACAGGACATGCTTTTCGTTCTCGAGAGCCGCCAAGGTCACGGGACAATGGAGGTAGGGCCAGGTCCCGATACAGATGGCATCGGTGTCGTCCGCCTCCACCAGCTCGGGCCAGTGGTCGTACACGTTGGGGATGCCGAACTCCTTGGCCACGCGCTCACCCGACTCGCGGCTGCGGTTGGCCACACTGACGATCTCAACGTTCTCAATGGCCTGGAGGCCCGGGATGTGCCTGAGGCGCGTGTTGGCTCCTGCGCCAACGATTCCCACTCGGATGGTTTGGTTCTGCATGGTATCTCCTCTTTCAGGCGGGCAGGAAAGGGTGACTTTGCAGTTGTTCGGGAGGTCACCGCCGAGGTGTCGGTGATAGGGCTATTCCACGACCGGACGGAACCACACAACTAGGATAAGGGGAGATGAAACTTTGCGCTAGTCTCATCTATCAAAGGGGGAGATCGAAGTCAAGAAAGGGGGGGGAGGGATTATGGCCCAGACGGGGTGTTCAGTCCCGGGTCAAGCACCACCTCTGTTGTCCTTGCCCTGGTGGAATGGGGAGTGGTGAGGCGTTGGGTTCTCATACTGGAGAATATAGAATGGAGTCAGGGTCCCAAGAGAAAAAAGGGGTTGATTCGTGAGTCGAAAGGGGGTAGTTTCCGCGAAACGTCAGAAGGCGAGGTGTGCAGTGTCGAGACGGGCGCGATGGACAGTGTACTTGACGGAGGGGAATCGGATGAAGCGACGGTGGGTAGATCTTAGGGCTGCGGTCATATTCTTGTCAGCTTTGCTGATCCTGGTAGGTTGCGCCAAGAGGCGGACTGGTACGGCGGGGGACTCCGAGGGGATGGCGGGCTCGAAAGGCAGGATGGAGGAAGGGAAAGTCCTCAGGCGGCCGGGGATTCGGGAGGCGCCGGTGACACCCTCCCAACGGGCAAAGGATTCCCCGCTGCAGGATGTTTTCTTCGAATTCGACAAGGCCGTCCTCCATGCGGAGGCTCAGCAGGCCCTAACCGAGAACATTCGATGGCTCACAGCCCACCCGCGTGTGCGAATCCGGGTCGAGGGTCACTGCGATGAGCGGGGGACCAACGACTACAACCTGGCATTAGGGGACCTTCGGGCTAAGATAGCCCGAGACTACCTGGTGGCGGGGGGCGTTAATGCCAAACGGATTACGATCATCAGCTACGGCGAGGAGCGACCCTTTGTCCTTGGCCATGACGAGGAATCGTGGAAATGGAACCGTCGGGGCCACTTTGTTTTGACTGCTAGGTAGGGGAACGACCCTCCTCATCCTTCCCTCCGGGCTCTCGGCACTGAAGCTGAGAGCCCTTCTTGTCTCCACTCTGACAGGCTGTCCAGGGTGAAGCAGCCCCGCGACAGCATGGCAGAGTTCCCCTCCTCCCCAGTAAGCGAATTTGCCTTGAAAAATGGCCCCTTGGTTCACTCGAGCGAGTAAAATCAAATAGTTGGCCTTTCGCCGCACCCGCGAGAGTTCTTGGCACACTTGTCGCAATCTCTGTCCTCCGGTCTTGCGCACATGGGAACGCCGTAAAGGAGGCAAAGATGAACGGGTGGAAGAAGGCGGTCGCGATCACTGTGGTGGGAGTGGGACTTCCGATGCTAGCCGTTTCCACAGTACAGCCAGCGGAGGAGTCTTTGAACGTGATCCGGGATATGGTGACAACCGAGATCGTCGACCGCGAGCCGATGAACAACGGCGCGGCTTTCTCAGCCTCGATGGGACCGGTCTACTATTTCACCGAGGTGAATGGAGCCCACACGCCCACACACATTACCCACATCTGGTATTACAAGGGGACACAGATTGCCGAGGTTCCCCTCTCCGTTGAGGGCCCGCGCTGGCGGACCTGGAGTAGCAAACGGATCCTCCAGGACTGGGCCGGATCGTGGAGCGTGGAAGCGGTAGATGCCGATGGGAACGTCCTCTCCTCGAAGGCGTTCGACGTGCACTAAGAGGTTCCAAGGGTAACTCGCTCGTTTAGGATCCCGAAAGCAGAAGGCCCCGGATATCCCGGGGCCTTCTGCTTTTCTCCGCACCCGACGCCTTTTCGGGTGTAATATACCTAGGAAGACGTTTCGTTTTCAGAATGGACGGCGAGCTCATCTGCAGCGCACGATATAGGAAGGAGGCAGTGGTGAGTCAACCATCCCTGGTAGAGCGGCTAGAGCGTGTAGAGCGAGAGAACCGCTGTTGGAAGATCATCGGAATAAGTGTCATGACTATTATTGCCCTTGCCTTGCTCATGGGGGCCGCCAAACCTAGGGTTCAAAACGAAGTACGGGCGAGACGATTCACGCTCGTGAACAAAGAAGGGAAAGTTCGGGGCATTCTCGGGTTTTCCGCGGTTGGATCTCCGACCCTGCTCCTTTTCGATAACCCGATCCTCACCCTCTTCGATTCAGAACAGAGACCACGAGCTCGGCTAGCCGTCGAAAGTGGGGGATGGCCCCGTTTGTCTCTCTATGACAAGGGCCAAAGGCGTCGTGCCGCGCTGCAGGTGTTTCCTGGTGGGTCCCCGGGATTGACGCTGAGGGACAAGGACGGGAAGATCTCCTGGAAGGCACCCTAGGGGAGCGTGACGTATACAGACGCGCATAGTAAAGATGACTTCACTGAGTCACAAACCGGTCGGCGGGAGAGATCTGAGAGGCAATTACCAGGTAGTATTGGAGCGGAGCGAGGGACCGAGCTAGTCACGGGCTTGTGGGCGTTCGCGGAAGAATGAATAAACATGCAAGGGGAACGCATCCTCCTGCTTCTCGGTGAAGAGTATGCCGTAGCGGTACCCCATGGCCGTGAGGCTCTCTCCGGCCCACCGCACGACCCCCCCCAAAACCAGCGAGTGTCCCTCGATGTCGAGGCTCAGGGTGATCGCTTCCCCGTGAGCAATCCGATCAGGGAGAAACGCACCAAGACCCCCCGCGCTAAGGTCGTGGAGCGTCCCGGCAGTCTCCAAGGAGGTTTTTGTCCGGACGCGAAGGCGGACGGTGAAGGCGATCCGCGGATCTCGTCGCCCACCAGCTTCCTCGACCTCCGTTGCCGATGCGACAGTGCGGATTTCCGCGAGCACCTCCCGCACCACGTCGAGGAGATCCTCCCGAGCCACTGGCTTCTCTAGCAGCCGATTCACTCCCAAGTAATGTAGCGCCTGACGCAGCCCGGCCTCGGCGAGCTGATTACTTAACACCAGGACGGGTATGGCCCGAAGGGTAGGATGCCGCAGCCGGTACTCGAGGAAAGTCCGGCCGTCCAGGATGGGCATCTCTAAGTCAAGGAGGATAATATTTGCCGTTCCCCTCTGAAACCAAATTAGCGCGTCGGCACCGTTGCTGGCCTCGACCACAGAAAATCCCTCAGTCTTGAGGAGATCCCGGTAAGACGCTCGGAGCAGGGGATCATTA
>VRUN01000075.1 GCA_019456075.1 Candidatus Methylomirabilota bacterium | reverse complement strand
GCTGAGGACCTCGATATAGCTCAGCTCTTCAAACTTCTGGGCCGTGGCGTCCTTGAGCGGGTCCGCCGTATACACCCCGTCGACTTTTGTGGCCTTGAAGAACACCTCCGCCCCAATCTCGACCGCCCTGAGCGCGGCAGCGGTGTCGGTGGAGAAGTAGGGATTGCCGGTCCCCCCCACAAAAATCACCACGCGCCCCTTTTCCAGATGCCGGATAGCCCGGCGACGAATGAAGGGCTCCGCCACCTCCCGCACCTCGATGGCTGATTGAACTCGGGTGTGAACCGACCGTTTCTCTAGGGCATCTTGGAGCGCCAAACCGTTCAGGACGGTCGCCAACATTCCCATGTAGTCAGCGGAAGCCCGATCCATGCCAACCGCCGTCGCACTCAAGCCGCGGAAGATATTGCCACCCCCCACCACCACGGCAACCTGGACGCCCAGAGCGTGGACGGCTTCAATCTCTCCGGCGACGAAGCGAATCACTTCGGGGTCGATCCCGAATTTCTGATCCCCCCCCAATGCCTCACCGCTCACCTTCAGGACAATCCGCTTATACTTGAGTTCCATCTCTCCCACTGGTGACTGCGTCACCTGGTTCACAGTTCACGGTTCAGGGTTCACGGATCATTGGTGCTTGGTGGCGAGTGATAGGTGATTGGTGTTAATGAAAACCACCAGCCCACTCGTCACTGATCACCAGCCACTTCGTTCTTTGTGGATGCCTCGCTGAGTTGGTACCGGCAAAAGCGCCGCACCACGATGTTTTCGCCTATGGTACTAATCGCTTCCGTGACAACTTGTTCGATAGCCCGCTCCGGCTCCTTGACAAATGGCTGATTCATAAGACAGGTTTCAGAGAAGAATTTCTGCAGCCGACCCTGGACGATCCGCTCGACAACTTGGTCCGGCTTTCCACTGTCCGCCGTTTGCACGCGTAAGATTCGCCGCTCCTCTTCGAGAACAGCCTCAGGGACGTCTTCTGGCCGAAGGTAGAGGGGATTCATGGCGGCCACATGCATCGCCAGATCCTTGGCCAAGGCTTGAAATTGCTCATTTCTGGCCACAAAATCGCTCTCGCAGTTCAGCTCCAGGAGCACCCCGATCCGGCCGCCGGGGTGGATGTAGGCAACGACCAGCCCCTCAGCCGCAGTTCGCCCAGCCTTCCGGTCTGCTTTCGCGATCCCTCGCTCCCGCAGGACGGCGACCGCCCGATCCATATCCCCCTGGGCTTCTTCCAGCGCCGACTTGCAATCCATAAATCCCGCCCCGGTGGCTAGGCGGAGCTCTTTGACCTGTGTCGCCGCTATCTCCATCTCCTGTCCTTCATTTCCGTGGTCGAGACGTCGAAGTCTCCTTCGGTGTGCTCCTTCGCAGGCGATCTCCCATTAACTGTCGGTGTCTTGGGGTATCTCTGCCACCTTACTCTCATCTTCGGGCGGCACTTCCCCCTCGGACTCAGCCGCCATCTCCATTTGCTCAAGCATCTCCTCTTCCAACGCCCTAGCCGAGGGCCCCACCTGAACCATATCGGCCAACCGGGAAACGATCAGTTTTATCGCGCGGATGGCGTCATCATTTCCCGGGATGGGAAAGTCAATCTCATCCGGATCGCAGTTCGTATCCACCAGGGCCACCACCGGGATGCCAAGCCGCCGGGCTTCCCGCACCGCGATCCGCTCCTTTTTTGTATCGACGACCACGACCGCCCCGGGCAGCCCATCCATGTCTTTAATCCCCCCCAGCGCTCGGTTCAACTTGTCGATCTCGCGGCTGAGATGAAGCGCCTCCTTCTTGGACATCCCCTCGAAGGTGCCATCTCCCTGCATTCGCTCCAGCTGCTTGAGCCTGTTGATGCTCTTCCGGATCGTTTGGAAATTGGTCAAGGTACCGCCAAGCCAGCGGTGATTCACGTAAAACACGCCACTCCGCTCTGCCTCGTCCTTGACGGTATCCGCTGCCTGCCGCTTCGTGCCCACAAAGAGGACGGGATCTCCCTTCTCAGAGACCGCCTTGAGGAACTGACAAGCCTCCTCGAATTTCTCGATGGTCTTCTGGAGGTCAATGATATAGATGCCGTTCCGTTCCCCGAAGAGATATTTCTTCATCTTCGGGTTCCAGCGCTTGGTCTGGTGACCGAAGTGGACTCCAGCTTCTAAAAGCTCCTTCATCGTAATGGCCGGCATACCCTCCCCCTTCTCGTTGGTTAACCCTCCGCCCTCTTCATCTCTCCCAAGCCTTTTGCCCGTGGCAAACACCGGCTGGCAGATCCGAAGGCGTGTGAATTTGTGCCCGGTTACAACCGACCCTTTGTATCACATTCAGAGGCCCCCTGACAAGCCGACTCAGGTGTTGGGTGTTAGGTATTCGGACGTCGGACATCGGTCATCGAGCACTAGCTCCGGTACGCGACGTTCGCCCGAATGTAGTCGTAACTCAAGTCCGTGGTCCAGACGACTGCCTCTCCTTCTCCCAGGTTCAGTCCAATGAACACGGCAAATTCCCGGAGGGCCATGACCTTTTGAGCGGCCTCTTCGACCTCAGCGCCAAGGCCAATCCCGCCCGAGACGACGAGGACCTCGCCGATCCGGATATCCACCCGATCTGGATCCACCTCCGCCCCAGAAGACCCTATGGCCGCCATGATCCGTCCCCAATTGCAGTCCTGGGCGAAGAATGCCGTTTTCACGAGCGGGGAATTCGCCACGCGAAAGGCAACTCGCTGCGCCGCCTCGGTGGACCGAGCCCCCGCCACCTGAACCGCGACAAGTTTCGTTGCTCCCTCTCCGTCGGCCACAATCTTCTTGGCCAAGGTGTGCGTGACCTGAAATACGGCGTCCCGGAAGATTGCCCATCCTGGAGCTTTCGGGTGAAGCGGGCTCCCGCCCGCCTGGCCGGTGGCAAAGCAGAGAACTGTGTCATTCGTGCTGGTGTCTCCATCCACCGTGATGCGGTGAAACGAACGCTCAACCGCCTCCTCAAGCAGTCCTTGAAGATCGGGGCCCTCGACGAGAGCGTCGGTCGCGAGAAAGGCCAGCATAGTCGCCATCCTAGGGGCGATCATCCCTGCGCCCTTCGCCATGCCGCCCACGTGAATGCGACGACCGTCCACCTCCACGCCGACTGCCGCCTCCTTCGGGACGGTGTCGGTTGTCATGATCGCCCGCGCGGCCTCCGGTCCCCCGTCCTCGCGCAGGCGGGTAGCCGCCTCCCGAATTCCCTCAACGATTCTATCCATCGGAAGGCACTGGCCGATGACCCCCGTAGAGCAGACAAACGTCTCCTCTACCGGACACCCGACCTCAGCGGCAGCAAAGGCGGCCATTGTCTCGGCATCCTGAAGCCCCTGATCCCCGGTGCATGCATTGGCGTTCCCGCTGTTCACCACAATCGCCGACAGGCGCTTCCCCGGCATCCGGCACTGGCACCAGAGGACCGGTGCGGCTTTGACCTGGCTCGTGGTGAAGACACCTGCCACTGGGCTCGACCCAGCGGCCCTGATCAAGGCAAGGTCAGGCTTCGCCTTTTTGATCCCACAGTGAATCCCTGCCGCCCGCACCCCACGGACGGCCGTGATTCCCCCCTGCAGTTCTATAATAGGTTCATGGTTCATGGTTCAGGGTTCACCGTCCACATTCTGATGGCGCGAAGAGCGAGGAGGGGGTTCCACAAATCCAAAATTCGAAATGTCTACGGTCGTCGGACTTCGGCGAGCTCAGTCGAGTCGTCATCGGTTCAGGGGAAGAGAGGGGGGGTGGTGAGTCCGAGACTCTCCTCCAGATCAGCCATAAGGTTCATCGCCTGGATGGCCTGGCCCGCCGCCCCTTTGACCAGGTTGTCGAGCGCTGTAATGACGATAGCTCTGCCGGTCCGTCCATCGACTGTAACGCCGATGTCGCAGTAATTGGACCCCCACACCTGTTTGGTCTCAGGAAAGGTCCCAAGGGGGAGCACTCGAACAAAGGGTTCGCCCTTGTACGATTGGTGAAAGAGGTCGTGTAGCGTCTCTCCCGCGGTCGGGGAGGTCAAACTGACGTAGATCGTGCTCAGGATCCCCCGGGTCATGGGGACCAGGTGGGGCGTAAAAGAGAGCACGACCTCGTGTCCCACCAACCGCGACAGTTCCTGTTCCATCTCGGGCGTATGGCGGTGGGAGGCCACTGCGTAAGCCTTGAAGTTTTCGTTCGCCTCGGAGAAATGAAAGGGGAGATCGAGCTTGCGCCCAGCCCCCGAGGCCCCAGAGGCAGCACTCACAATGATCGAATCCAGGGCAATCCGTCCCGCACGCACGAGCGGTAGCAGTCCAAGCAGGGCTCCTGTGGGATAACATCCCGGCACAGCCACCACACGGGCCTGTCGGATGGCTTCCCGGTAAAGCTCCGGCAAGCCATAGACCGCCTCGTCGAGGAGATGGGGAACGGGGTGCGTCACCCGGTACCAGCGTTCGTAGATCCCCGGGTCCCGGAGACGAAAGTCCGCGCTGAGGTCGATGACCCGGCACCCCGCCTCAAGAAGAGAAGCAGCCGGCGGGGCTGATGCGGTATGGGGTAAGGCCAGGAAGACGATGTCGGCCACGGCGGCCAGCCGCTGCGGGTCCAATGGCTCGCACGGGAGGTCTATAAATCCAACAAGGCTGGGCAAGGCCGCCGTCACCGGCCTCCCCGCATACGTCTCGGACGTGACTGCAACGACCTCAACCGCCGGGTGGCGGCACAGAAGACGCAGGAGTTCCGCCCCCGTGTACCCACTCGCCCCGGCAACGGCCACCTTGCGCTTCGTCATGGAGATCCTTTCCCTCTCCACAATCAATAGACAAAAAAAGGAAGGTCACCCGGGGTGACCCTCCTGTGCTGCACACACGCGCCTTCTACCGCTTGGAGAACTGGAATCGCGCCCGGGCCCCCCGCTGCCCGTACTTCTTCCGCTCTTTGACTCGAGGATCCCTCGTGAGCAAACCCGCCTTCCGAAGGGAAGGACGGAGCCCCCCATCCACTTCGAGGAGAGCCCGAGTGATTCCGTGCCGAATAGCCTCAGCCTGCCCAGAGCTCCCGCCCCCTCGGACGTTCGCAAAGACGTCATACTTTCCTTCCACGCCGGTGAGCTTCAAGGGTTGCGCGATCACCATGCGCAGGGCGGCCCGTCCAAAATAGTCTTCCACCGATCGGCGATTAACCACGATTTGTCCGTCCCCCGGCTTGAGTCGAACCCGCGCCACTGCGGTCTTGCGTCTTCCTGTTCCGTAATAGCCTGGGATATTCGCCACGCGTCTCACCCGACCTCTAACGTAACGGGGTTCTGGGCCCGGTGGGGATGCTTCTCTCCGGCGTAGACCTTGAGCTTCCGGTAGAGTGCATCGCCCAGCTTGGTTTTCGGGAGCATTCCTCGTACCGCATGCTGGATCACCCGCTCGGGATGCTTCTTCAACATCGCACCTGCCGGCGTCGCCTTGAGCCCCCCGGGATACCCCGAGGCGCGGTAGTAGATCTTCTGCACCAATTTCTTCCCGGTCAGGCGCACCTTCTCGGCGTTGACGACGATCACGAAGTCGCCGGTGTCCACATGGGGAGTGAACTGGGGCTTGCGCTTGCCCCGAAGCACCGAGGCCACTTCAGTCGCAAGCCGCCCCAGGACCTTTCCCTGCGCATTCACGACATACCAGCGTCGCTCAACCTCGCCCGGCTTGGCGCTATACGTCCGCGTGCCCATCATCGGAACCGCTCCCTCGACGAACGAATAACCGCACCATTTTAGCACCCTTTTTTCCCCTGTCAACCCAATGGTTCACCCGGGCCCCCGCCACACTCTAAGTGAAAATAGGCCGACAGCGTCATCAGCCGCGGGTCGTCGACCGGACCGCCAACGGTAAAGTGGTACAGGCTCTGAAAGCAATCTCCGCGCAGGCTGAGCAAGTTATGAAAGGCGTCGTCGAAGTAACATCCGATCCCAGTGCCGCGGACACCGGCGGCCTCCGCTTCTAGGTACAACACCTGCCCCAGCAGGCCGGATTCCCAAAACAGTTTTCGATACCACCATGCACCTGTTGCACGGATACTTTCGCCAAAGTCGGCAATCATCCCGAGGCTGAAGGCACCGGCGGCGGCAATCTCCTGATGGCAGCTCACCACCTCTGCCTGCGTGCGGAAGTCTCCCTCAACCAGATTGAACAGCGGCAGGTACTCCGGGCAGCCCTCCGGACGTTTCCAGAGGAAGTCGGCACGGAGGGCGGCCCGTAGGCGCTCGTGGACCGTCGGACTTCGCTCGAAGAGGTACAGGCCTGACGGTACACCCCGGACCCGGTGCACAAAGATGCCGCAATGCAGATGCGGCGGCCAAGGCCAGACGTCCCAGGGGGGCACTCCGGGCCGCGGCAGCAGCCGGTCAAGCATGGCATAAAATGTCTCGGCCGAGATCGAGGTGATGCCGTCGAGAGCAAGACAG
>VRUN01000012.1:4601-36186 GCA_019456075.1 Candidatus Methylomirabilota bacterium | reverse complement strand
GCCGATGTCATCGGCACCCGTGGGCAGCGTGGTGGCAACGATCACCGCAACATTGGGTTGTGTCAGGTCAAAGCCCTTCGATCCATCCACCAGCTTGATCTTCGCACCAAGAGATATGTCCTCGAAGCCTTCCGTGTCGCCACCCGGGCTGTCGACCCAGACATAGGAGTTAACGGCAATCCGGAGCTCAAGCTTTTCTAACAGCCCCACTCGGAGCAGTAACTCCCCCAGCGCGTTTTCTTTGTCGTCCTCTCTTCTGGTAAAGGTATAGCCGGCTTCGATCTGGGCTCTTCCGGGGGCGACGGTCTCCGCACTCTCGGTGAAGTCGGGTCGGTCGGTGACGAGGGGCTCTGCCTTGGCTTCGTGAGCTACACACCACCCTAACGAGCCTAGCAGGATCCCGGCTGCGACGATCCTCGAGTACGTTCCCATCATTCTCGGCGTTGCCCTTCTCGCGGGCCTGCCTCGTTCTAATGCCGGAGGTCAGGCCCTGTCGCACACGCGGCCTTCGTCAGAAAACGAATTGAGATAGGAATAGCTAATTTGAAGATTAGAGTAATCTAAATACCGTGTACCCTACAGATCGCTCGGGGGAATGTCAAGGAAATTTGGCTAAATCCGGAAGGCCTATTGGATTAGAGCCGTTCGAAGAGCCACTCGGGCGTGAAGCGAAGCGCGAAGGTGGAGAGTAGGGTGAAGTAGTCCGTGAGCAGCAGGACCCCCACCAGGATGAGCAAGAGACCGCTCACCCGACTCACCCAGGGAAGGAGACGCTTGAACCGAGTGAAGACCTGGAGGAACCGCCCAAAAAGCAGGGCGCTGAGAAAGAAGGGGAGCGCGAGTCCGGCTGAGTACGCCGCGAGGAGGAGAATGCCCTGACCTGCGGTATCGGAGGTGCTCGCCATTATCAAAATCGAACCCAGAATGGGGCCAACACACGGGATCCAGCCGGCGGCAAAAGTCACCCCCACCAGGAAGGCCCCTAGATAGCCGCTGGGGTGAGCCTTCAAGTCCAGATGTTTCTCTTGCATGAGGAACGGGAGGGTAAGCCAGCCGGCGATATGCAGGCCAAAAAGAACGACCAACACCCCGCCCACCTTGCGAATCACGAGCTGATAATCAAACAGGAGCTGCCCGAGCGCCGTCGCTGAGGCGCCGAAGGCGATGAAAATGGCAGAGAATCCAGCAATAAAGGCCGCGGCACGCCAGAGGAGCTGGCGCCGGTTCTTGGCGTGGACGACCGAGCCTTGGACCTCTTCCACGGAGAGGCCACCCACCAAGGCGAGGTACGAGGGAATGAGGGGAAAGACGCAGGGTGAAAGGAACGAGAGCAGACCTGCCCCCATGGCGACTAAGACCGACACCTGCGCCGCTGCACTCATCCTTCGGAATCGTCCCCCTTCTCTGCCGGGCCCCTTCCGCTTCCCCGTGCTGATCCCGGCCTGACATCATGGTAATGGGCGGGGCAGCGTTTGGCAACGGCCGTCTCTCTCCCGGACCCCAATAGCCAATCTGTGATTGTTTGGTCTTATGCCACCTGCTCCACGGCTCGGGGGAAGCGCCGGAGTCGTTGAACCATGGGAGATTCCTCTGGAGGCTGGATCGGCAGGAAATGTCGAAGGGTAAAACCGCACACCTGGCAGCGGCGGTAGTAAAAGGAAAAGCCCCGCTGGTCCTTCCCGACTGTTCCTATCTGGACCATGCGGGCGGAGCAGCAGCTTTGGTGGTGGAACGGGGAGATAACGCGCTTCGGATAGGCATTGAGCGGTTTCTTTCTCACAGTATACTCGACAATGGTCTCCATAGTTTCCTCCCCTGGGGTGTGTCCTCTGGATTTCACCGTGAGGCTCTACATATCAACGGCGATCGCCCACGAAGGGTTCCCAGGGGTAGCCGCTGGGGTGTGCACACACAAAAAACCCGCCCCTCCAAAACGGGTCTTCGGAGGACGGGTCTATAGGCCAACTCAGGACTTGGCGACTTGGAAAAAGACCTGGGCACACTGGATGAGCTCGTCCCACCCCACATCCGAGACGAGGGCGTAGGTCATCTCACCGCTGTCCCACATGAGGATTTGTTTCCCCTGATACTCAGCCCTTCGAAAGACCATGCATTCCTGCCGCACCTCTTCGAGGCCGGTGAGAGAAGCTGCGTAACGAGGGAAGGAAAACAGGGAGATGATATTTCGTCCCTTTTCATACACGATATAGGCTGCCTGCCCCCCGGTCATGTGGGTGATCCGCCCGCCCAGCAGCCGAATCCCAGATGAGCTATAGTCGGGAACCTGGACGCGATGCCCTATTCGCCCCTGAACCCAGAAGGCGACCTGCTGCGTGTCTCTACTGGAAAGCTCGGCAGGGTTTTTCAGGGGGGCAAATCTCATATGTTCCGATACCAGCTCGGCCACCACGGGGTGAATCGGGGGCCGGGACGCGGGCGGCGCAACCAGATATCCCATGAGCCCGCCGAGGGAAACGAGGAGCACCGACGCGGCCAACGCCCACCCCAAAGCCCGCCGCCCCCAGACAGGCGGGCCAGCAGCCCGTTTCGGTTCCTCCTCTAGCGCGGCGACCGCCGATCTGAGTCTTTCCGCGATATGAGGGGGAACGGGCTCCTGGGCAACCGTTCTCCTCAGCTCCTTCCGGAAAGCCTCCTCGGCCTCTACGGCCGCGGAGCAGGAGGGGCATCCCTGAAGATGCTCCTCCACTTCCAGCATCTTCGAGACATCCAGTTCGCCGTCACAATAGGCTTGAAGATACCTTGCAAAATCGGGACAGGTCATCCATCCTCCTTCGAGGTCTTCTCGCTCTTCGCGTAGTCCCGAAGAGCAGTCCGCAGAGCCTGTCGGCCCCGGTACAGTCGCGACATCACCGTTCCGATCGGACACTGACAGATCTCTGCGATCTCTCGATAGCTACATCCCTCGAGATCCGCCAGGACCACGACCAGCCGCAGCTTAGGCGGAAGGGCTAAAATGGCCTGTTGGATATCCTCCCCCACCAGCCGGTGGACAAGATGGATCTCCGGATTCTGGGGGAGCAAGCTCCCGTGTTTCGCCTCCCGGTACACCCGATCTTCGTCAAAGTCCACCGCGACAGAAGGCGCCTGGCGGACTCGAGTGAAAAAGAGGTTGCGCAAGATGGCAAAGAGCCAGGCCCGACAGTCAGTCCCCTGCCGGAACTGATGAAAGAAGCGGTAGGCCCGGAGGTACGTCTCCTGAAAAAGGTCCTCCGCCTCGGGCTTATTACGGGTCAGCCGAAGGGCCGCATTGTAGATCCTCTGCATATGGACCAGGGCCACTTCCTCAAATTCTAGATGCCTCCGGTCCCCGTGATCGGGTCCCATCCCCTGCTCCTGGTGGAGGGAGAAAGGGCCCCATTCTCGTTCACGAGAACACTCCCGCCACCGAGAATATTCCCTTTCCCCCAGTTGGATCCCCTTCATCTTCGACGAATCCCCCGTGGGTGTCAACCGCTGCCATTTCATACGCCTTTTTCTCGAGATAACGGAATAACCGCCACCATCGCCTTGTTCATCACATGAGGTATTTGGCAAGCCGTGCGAGGATCACCAACCAACCAAAAATTAAAGGAGGAGGTCGTGGGGTTCTGGCGATATGTCCTGGGAGGGTTTTCGATGATCGCCCTTATGTGGGTGATTCCCACCCTTGCCGCCCCCCCTCCGCATCAAGGCACCCTAATCATCGACGGCGCTCCGGTGATCACGGTCCTCGGCAAGGACGCCATCCCAGCCATCGACCGGCCGCCGTTTATGTCAGTCCAGGAGGCCAATCCGTACTTTCAGGAGGATGAGCCGGTTTTGGGGGTACGGCGAGGCGAGGTGGCCCGGGCGTATTCTCTCTGGCAACTGAACCACCACGAGATTGTCAACGACCAGGTGGGCGATCTCCCTCTCGCGATTACCTGGTGACCCCTCTGCTTCACGGGCATCGTGTATGTCCGACCCACACATCAGGGGAAACCACTCACCTTCGGCGTCAGTGGGATGCTCTGGAAAGACGCCCTCGTCATGTATGATCGGGAGACCGAAACCCTGTGGAGCCACTTCAATGCGAAGGCCATCCACGGTCCCCTCCAGGGTATGGAGCTCAAGCCCTATCCGGCGATCCACACAACCTGGGGACAATGGAAGCGGCTCTATCCCGATAGCCAAGTGCTGTCGAGGCGCTCGCTTGTCGGGGGTACCGAGGGGCGGACCAACGTCTACCAGGGATACATGGCGGACCCAAATCGTCTCGGGATCTTCGGGACACACAATCCGGACCGCACCGTCCCCGGAAAGGAGTATGTCTTTGGCCTCACACTGAAGGAGGCGAGGGTGGCCTATCCGTTTCGATACCTGAGTCGCTCTCCGCTTGCCCACGACATGGTCGCTGGTGAGCCGGTCCTGGTGGTTTTTGTCGCCCCGGAGGCCACGGCGGTCGCCCTGTCTCGTCAGATGGGAGGGAAAACCTTGCAATTCACCCGTCTCCGCCAGGCCGAGGGGGAATGGGTGATGGAAGATACCTCGACCGGATCCAGATGGCGGGCCCTGAAAGGAGAAGCCATCGCGGGGCCCCTGAAAGGGTCCCGACTTACTCCACTTCCGGGGCACCTGGTCTTCTGGTTCGCCTGGAAGGGGTTTTACCCCAACACCCGTCTCTGGACTGGAAATAAATCTTGACAATGCCAGTGTACCGTTACTATGAAGGGGGTACTTCGAACCCGCTCCCCCCGGAATCCAGGTTGCGTTTGCCCTCCAGGCCGGGGTGGAGGCACCAATAAATCGATAAGCCCTCGCAGTTCAACGCGGGCTTCAACCCCCTCAAGACTGCACCCAACGATGTCCACTCAAGCATCTATAGCCTTTGCGAAAGGTGCCTCGGCGTACCAGGCGTATCTCGAAAGCCCCCACGGGCGCCTCCGGTTGGAGATCGTCTGGCATCAATTGTCGAGCATCATGGCAAAGGCATGGGGACCCGACGCAGCCCCCCTGCAGATCCTCGACATCGGGTGCGGGACCGGGGAACTTGCCCTCCGCCTCGCCGCTCAGGGCCACGCAGTCACGCTCCTTGACTCGGTGGGAGAGATGCTTGATCTTGCCAAGGACAAGGGGCAAGGTATAACCCCTCCCCCGCCTATTGCACCGTGCTTCCTCCTCGGATCGCTCGAACAGGCGTCCGATCTCCTTGAGCAGAAAACCTTCGACCTTCTCCTGTGCCACACCGTCGTCGAATACCTCCCGAACCCCGAGAACGCGTTGATCCCTCTTCGCTCCCTTCTCAACGCGGGGGGATTCCTTTCCCTGGTCACCCTGAACGGCTGGCAAGAGCCCCTCCGCCTGGCCGTCCGGGATCGTAAATTCGATGAGGCGAGGAGGGCCCTCTCGGGGGAAGGCGCGAAGGACTCCCTCTTCGGCATTCCTCGAAAGGGGATGGTCCTCGACGAGTTTTGCGCGGAACTTGAGGCACTCGGGATCGAGGTTGTCGGTCACGAGGGAATCTTGGTCTTTTCCGATTATCTCCCGTCGGGGGTGCTCGAGGACCCTTCCTCGTTCCCAACCCTCCTCCGCCTGGAGGTCGAGGCCGGAGGTCGTTCTCCCTTGAAACAGGTAGCCCGGTACCTCCATCTCTGGGGAAAGCGGACCGGATAGCGAGCTCGATCACTCATGGGAATCACCGTGATTATCCCAGCGCTCAACGAGGAGGAGGCGATCGGCACGGTCGTCAGAGAAGTTCCACGCGACATCGCGGGGGAGATCGTCGTCGTGGATAACGGCAGCACCGATCGAACGGCGGAGGTGGCGCAGGCGGCCGGGGCCAGGGTGATTCGCGAGCCGATGCGAGGGTACGGAGCGGCCTGCCTGGCCGGAGCGATGGCGGCTAACCATACCGACATCCTCGTCTTCCTCGATGGCGACAGAAGCGACGACCCGAGGGAAATGCCGGTGGTCCTCGGACCGCTTCTGAACGGCCATGCTGACTTGGTGATCGGATCGCGAACCACTGGCCTCACCGAGGAGGGGGCCCTGACATCCCACCAGCGGTTCGGAAACCGGCTGGTCACCTGGATGGTCCGTCTGCTGTACGGCGTCACCCTGACTGACATCGGACCCTTTCGGGCCATCCGAGCGCCAGTTCTCCGGGACCTCGGGATGGAGCACAAAACCTATGGATGGCCTGTAGAAATGATCGTCAAGGCGGCCAAGAAGGGCTACCGCGTCGTGAACGTTCCAGTCAGCTGTCGCAAACGAATCGGCGTCTCAAAGGTGGCAGGGACGATGAAGGGCAGCCTCCTGGCGGGCTATCATCTGCTCTCCACCACTGTGCGTTACGCCTGGAGGAGATAGTGCGATGGCATTTTCTGTTGGCATTGGTCTCACCAACGAATGCAATCTCCGGTGTCCCCATTGCTACCGTCCCGATATGGTGGTCGACCGTCTTTCGTTTCAGGATGTGCGGCAGGTCTGCGAGAGTATCCCCATCGGATCGATGAACCTCGGAGTCGGGGAAAACGGACTCCATCCCGAATATCAGGCGATTCTGGAATATCTCTGGGCTCGAGGGATCAAGACGACGATCACGTCGAACGGCCTGAGTATTGAGGCACTCACGGACCAGGCGGTAAAACGCTTTCACAGCGTAGAGTTCTCTCTGGACTTCCCCACCGAGCGGGAGCATGACGCCTTTCGAGGGAAAGGCAATTGGCGAGCCGTCATGAGCGCGATCGAGCGATGTGCCGACATCGGCCTCTCGGTCACGGTGACCTCGGTGATGATGGGTATTAACTTTGACAAATTGGGAGCGCTGGCCACGGTGGCCTCATCAGTGGACGCCAATCTCCGAGTGAATATCTATCAACCCGCGAAGACCGATCAGTTCACGCTGACGTACGAGCAATTCTGGGAAGGGTTCAGACGCATCCTGGGCAGCACGCGACTCGTGGCCACCACTGAGCCGGTCCTGGCCGCGGTGTTGGGGCTCGACGGGTTCGCCGGTGGCGGGTGTGGCCGTTCCACAGTCCGGGTGGCCCCCGATGGCCGGATCCTCCCCTGTACCTACTGGCCCAAGAGTCGCCTCACCCTCGCCGACCTCACCGCACTCGGAGAGGGCATTATTGAGACACCAGAATTTCTCGAAGCCAGGCAGCTCCCCCCGGCGTGCGCCGGCTGTCCCTGTCGAGGCGGCTGCGCAGGCAGGCGGGCCTTGGTTGGCAACCTCCATGGGTCTGATCCGTATTGCCCTTTTGTGAGGGGGGATCAAATCACCATCGACTGGGAGCAGGCGACGGGGCAAGATCTCCCCAAGGTGGGGAGTGCCTGCACGACCGTCGTGTCGGCGAGGTAGCATCCTAGTGGTTGGTGGTTAGTGGCTAATCGTTAGTTTGGAGGAGCGAGATGAACGACCCGAAGCGTCTTCCGGTCGTGGCCGAAATGCCCCGGACTCTCTATCTTGAGACGACCAATCGCTGTAACTCGAAATGCCAGACGTGCGTCCGGACCTTTGTCACCCTGGAGCCTCCGAAGGACCTCACACTGGCGGAGCTGAAGGGCATTGTGGACCAATTCCCGGTCCTGGAGCGGGTGGTCCTCCACGGGATCGGTGAGCCCCTCTTGAACCGAGAGCTTTTTGAGATGATCGCGTACCTGAAGGCGAAGGGGGTAACGGTCCTCTTTAACTCCGATGCCATCAGCCTGACGCCGAAGCGCGCAGAACAGCTCATCGAAAGTCACCTGGATGAATTTCGTGTCTCCATGGACGGCGCGACCCGAGAAACGTATGGCAAAATTCGCGGCGTGGATCAGTTCGACCGGGTCGTGGGAAATGTCAGTCATCTGCTCGATCTGCAGCGGACGCTCGAGCGGCACACCCCCCGCGTCTCCATCTGGTTTACCGCCATGAAGGCCAATCTCGACGAGCTTCCGGCCTTCGTCCGTCTGGCCGCCAGGATCGGGGTCCCCGAGGTGTATGTGCAGCGCCTTGTGTATAACGGCCACGGAATGGCCGTGGCCGACCAGTCACTTCACCGGGCGCTCCACGAGCGGGAACAGCAAATGATCGAGGAAGCAGGTGAGCTGGCCCGGACCTTTCAGATTGCCTTCAAGGCCTCAGGCCTGACCACGCCAATGGAGAGTCTCGAAGGCACAGAGCTGGGCCGACGGCCCTGGTCCGGCTGCCAGCGCCCGTGGACGCTCAGCTACGTGACGGCGAACGGCAACGTGCTCCCCTGTTGCATCGCCCCGTGGACGGCGAAAAACTATCGGGGGGCCCTCCTGGGTAATGCCTTCACAGACGATTTTTCGAGCATCTGGAACGGGGAACGGTACCAGCAATTCCGCGAGACCTTTGAAAGCGACGTTGCCCCCGATCCTTGCCGGGGGTGCGGACTGCTCTGGAGCATTTAAGGAGGGAACAATGGGCTTGGGATCGACGCGGAACAGTCTCCCGATTTCCGTCGCACTCTTCCGGATAATGTTTGGCATACTCTGGCTCGATATGGCCTTACAAAAGGCCCCGTGGAAGATACAAAACGGCCAGCGGTTCGGGTGGCTCCATGGGTTCATCTGGACCGAGATTAAGAATCCCACTTTTGAATTCTACAAGAACTTTCTCCATGACGTCGTCCTGCCGAACTTCAACACGTTCGGATACATCACCTTTCTCACCGAGATCTTCCTGGGGATTTCGCTCCTCCTGGGATTCTTCACCGTCCTCGGGGGAATTGGGGGGGCCCTCTTTCAATTCAACATTATGTTGGGGGCTTACTCAGTGCCCCATGAATGGTACTGGGTGTGGCCTCTCCTCATCGTCCCGCACCTGGTCTTTGCGCACAGCCGCGCGGGACGGACCCTGGGGATAGACCGGCTGCTCTCGCATCAGCTCTCGCGACCCGAGAAGCGACGAAGTGGACTCGGAAAGTTGCTCCTTCGGCTTGTCTAAGGAGGTGATGATGGGCTGGAGGAGCCGCTCCTTCCTTCTACTCGCCGGAGTGGGGGGCACCTCGGCGCTCTTCTACCTCGTGAATTTCCGCTTGGCCTCCCTCCTGGACCTTCTCGGCATCATCGATCCAAAGGGGGGGGCACTTGCCGTATACCCCTATCTCTTTTTTCCCCTCTTTGCCCTCTATGGGCTCGCCGTAGCCATCGTCTTCCGAAAGCGGTCCGGGCCCACCTTTGTCGGCCTCATTGTGGGGTTCGCCATACTATTCCGGGTCACCCTGCTCGCCTCTCCGCCCGTCCTCTCCAGCGACCTGTACCGCTACATCTGGGACGGGAGGGTCCAGATAGCCGGAATCAACCCGTATCTGTATCCCCCAGCAGCCGAAGAGCTCGCCCCACTTCGGGATGAGGACATTTTTCCCCACATCAATCGACAGGAGGCGCCCACCATCTATCCTCCGGGCGCGCAGATGCTTTTCGCCCTGATCGCCACCGCCGTCCCCGACAGCGTCACTGCCCTGAAGGCGATCATGGTCCTGTTTGACATCGGGACAATCCTTCTGATCCTCCGTCTCCTGAAAAAGGCCGGGATCCGTTCGGATCGGGTTCTTCTCTACGCGTGGTCCCCCCTGGCGATCTTTGAGGTGGCTGGAAGCGGCCATCTCGAGGCGCTGATGCTCCCCGTTGTCCTCCTCGCCCTCCTGGCGAGAAAGAATGAGAAGTCGGTCCTCGCCGGAATAGCCCTCGGGGTCGCGACCCTAATCAAACTGTACCCGGCAGTCCTCTTCCCGGCCGTGTACAAGCGACGGGATAGGATGTTCCCGCTCGCCTTTGGGGCAACGATCCTGCTCGGGTACCTTCCCTATCTCTACGGTGCCCAGGGGAGGGTGCTCGGTTTCCTCCCCGCCTACGTCGGCCCCTGGGAGGATTTTAACGTCGGCCTCCGGCACTTCCTCACCCTCGCCTTGGCGCCTTTCACCGCCTCCCCCCGCCCGGTCGCCATGCTTCTCCTCACGGCCCTTCTCGGGGCGGTGGCCATCTATGTCATGCGTCAGCGGCACACCGAAGCATTCCTGTGGTACGGATACGTGATGGTGAGCGCCTATCTGCTCCTATTACCAACGAGTTTCCATCCGTGGTACGTGGTTTGGATTCTCCCCTTCCTTTGTTTCTACCCCTCGTGGGGATGGCTGTACCTCAGCGGAGCCATCGCCCTCTCGTACCTGAAATATGTCCAGGGGTCCCCGGCGGTTCCCCTCACGATTCGACTGCTCGAGTTTCTTCCCCTGTATGTGTTACTTGCCATCGAAGCCGTCCGCCACCGTCACCCGGAAGCGGGCCCGGGTAAAACCGTGACACTCATGATGGAGAAATCGCAATGATACCCTCCCACGTCCCGACCGCGCTGTTGCTTCTGCTGTACTTCGGAGCGCTTTTCTTTCTCTTCCTCTACGGGATGAATTGCTACATCATGATTTTCCTTCACCGCCGCGGGAAACATCGGAACCTCCGGCAAGACGACGAGGTCTGGAAGGCATGGCAGGCCACCGAGCACCAACACCCTCAGGTCACGGTTCAACTGCCGATTTACAACGAACAATACGTGATCCAGCGACTGATCGAGACAGTTGCTCGCTTGGATTATCCGAAGGACCAGCTCGAGATTCAGGTCTTGGACGACTCCACGGATGGAACGACGGCTATCGCCACTCCCCTCATTGATCATTACCGTCGAGCCGGGTTCGACATTACCCTTCTCCATCGTACCAATAGGACTGGGTACAAGGCCGGGGCCTTAAAGGAGGGACTCGAGATCGCCCGGGGAGAGTTCATTGCCATCTTCGACGCCGACTTCATGCCCGACCCGGACTTTCTACTCAGGACACTTCCCTTCTTCCAGGATCCTGGCATCGCCATGGTCCAGGCCCGTTGGGGGCACATCAACCGGGATTATTCGCTCCTGACGCTCGCTCAGAGCTTCGGGATCGACGGCCACTTCTGGGTCGAGCAGGCGGCCCGCTGTTGGTCCGGGCTTTTCATGAACTTCAATGGGACAGCCGGGGTCTGGCGCAGGAAGGCTATCGACGATGCCGGGGGATGGCAGGCGGACACCCTCACGGAGGACCTGGACCTGAGCTACCGGGCCCAGCTCAAAGGGTGGCGGATGAAGTTTCTGCCCGACGTCGTCTGTCCGGCCGAGGTCCCCGTCCAGATTGCTGCCGCGAAAAGCCAACAGCACCGGTGGGCGAAAGGATCGATCCAAACCGCCATAAAGCTCGTCCCTCGGATCCTGAAGGCCGAGATCCCCCTGTTCACCAAGTATCAAGCGGTCTTCCATCTCACCAACTATATGGTCCATCCCCTCATGCTCGTTGTCGCCCTGAGCTCGCCTCTCCTGCTCTGGTTCGATGGATTCCTCTCGCTCAGGGAGCATCTGTTGGCGGCGGCGGCCGTCTTTTCGGTTGCGACGTTTGGGCCTTCAAGCATGTACCTGTACGCCCAAAAGCATCTCTACCCTGACTGGAAGCGGCGGCTACGGTACTTCCCATCCCTCTTGGTCTTCGGGACCGGGGTCGCCCTCAACAATACGAAGGCCATCCTGGAGGCCTTCTTCCGTATCGACGGGGCCTTTGTTCGGACCCCCAAATTCGGCATCGAAAAAGGTTCCGATACATGGGTGGACAAGCGATATCGCCCCCCGATACCCTGGCTGAGCCTCCTCGAAGCCCTCCTCGCCCTATATTGTATTTATGGGGTATACCTCTTTATCGAGCGGGGCACGCACCTCGTCGATCCCTTCCTCCTCCTGTATGCCGCCGGATTCGCAACCGTGGCCTCTATGAGTCTTTGGGAAACCCTGCGCAGCGCCGTGGTGACGCCGAAGGCAACGAGAGATCCAAGGGAAGTTGACGAGGAAGTAGAGGGCCACGTGGTGAAACTTTTCGAGGAAGGCCAACACATGACCACAGCAGCCGTACCCTTGGAAAGGGGGCCCATGGCATGAAGCGAAGGCAGTGGAGGTCCTTGTGGGCTCTGGCCCTCTGGGCGCTCAGCACCGCTTTCCTCGGGATGCTCCTTCTCCCAAAAGGAGGTTCTCGGTTCGCCATCGCCGTGGCCGAGACGGAACAAGCTTCCTCTCCCACGGTGGCCGACTCGCCGTGGCCCAAGTACCGCGGGGATAGAACGCACACGGGTCGAAGCCCTCACACTGGACCTGCGTCGGACCGATTGAAGTGGACCTTTTCCACCGGCCGACGGGAGAAAGAGGGAGGCATCGAGACGGACCCTGTCATCGGTCCCGACGGCACGGTCTACTTCGGAGCGAACAACGGGATCTTTTACGCGCTCGACCCCGAGAGCGGAGATATCCGCTGGGCTTTTCCGACCCGCTTCGATATCTTTGCGATCTATTCCTCTCCCTTCGTCGACCAGAAGGGAATCGTCTATTTCGGGGCCAAGGACGGAACCGTGTATGCGCTCAGGGCTCCGCGCAAGGGGATCCTCGGAGAGGTAGTCTGGTCTCTCAACCTCGGCACCACGATCCAGACCTCACCGACCTTCACCCCGGACGGGACGTTAGTCATCGGCGCCGACGACTGGGCCTACTACGGGATCACACCACCCCGAGGCAAGTCGGGCCCCAAGATACAGTGGCGGTTCCAAACGCAGGGAACCCTGATCACATCCCCAGCCGTGGACGCCGACGGAACGGTGTTCGTCGCATCGATGGACGGCACAGTCTACGCCCTCGAGCCGCCCAAGCAGGCCGGACAACCGGTCACGGTTCGCTGGACTTTTGCCTCGGGGGCCCGCGATGATAAAGGGGGATTCGAGAACGCTCCCGCCATTGATGAAGCGGGGACCCTCTACATGGGGGGAAACAACGGGATCCTTTACGCCCTCGATACCAAGACCGGAAAGGTGAAGTGGTCCTTCGACGCTATTGCCCGGTCTGGTTACCGGACCTATGCGATCTTTTCATCGGCCGCCATCGGGCCGGACCGCACCATCTACTTTGGCGGAAAGAACGGCGTGCTCTACGCCCTCCGCGAAAGCCGGGGATTTTTCTCAACCGGCGCCCAGGTCCTGTGGCGTTACAATATGGGACCAGGCATCCAGTCGTCTCCCCTCCTCGCGGCCGACGGGACGATCTACCTCGGCGACGAGAAAGGGACCTTTCATGCAGTTCGGGCTCCCAAGTCCGGGGAGTGGGCCACACCGCTGTGGAAGTTCGCCACACAGGGAATCTTAATCTCCTCGGCCGCCCTTGGGGCTGATGGGACCCTGTACACCGCGTCGATGGACGGAAAGGCGTACGCCTTTCACGACACCAAGAAAGGGAAATCGTCCCAGGGCCTGCTGTCGGGGACGTGGTACGGGACCTACCAGGATTCTGGCAGCACGGGAAAGATGACCGTTGTCCTCGTGCAGCGCGGGGCAGAGGTTCACGGTATGTGGAGACTTCAAGGCGGAGCCCGGGGCTCCCTGGAAGGCAAGATGGAGGGAAACCGAGGCACCTTTGCCCTTCGGCCGTTATCGAAGGCGTGTCCCGGGAGTGGCGAGGGGACAATGAAGATCGCCGGGTCCACGCTGAGCGGCGAGTATCGTGGCCAGGACTGCCGAGGCAAGATCGACGGTGGAAAATTCGCGGTACAGCGATAGTCCCTCCCCCCGAACCCCTCGCCGACTGCCCTTCAGGGAGCAACTTCCGTGATGGAATCGCGACAGGAAGCCACCCTCCCGCTCGGCGGCCGCCTATTGGCCCGGCCCTCGACATCGCTCGCCCCGCGCATCATGATCCTGGGCGGTGGCTTCGCGGGGGTGAACACTGCACTCGAGCTGGGCAAACGGTGTGCCGGCGTCTTGCCGGTTCAGGTCACCCTCATCAGCGACCAGAATTTCTTTCTGTTCACTCCCATGCTTGCAGAAGCCGCGACAGGTGCGGTCGAGACCCGGCATGTCGTCTATCCCATTCGCTCCCTGTGCGGAAAGTGGGGTATCGAATTCGGAGAGATGTCGGTCGAGGCCATCGACCTCGAGCGGCGCCGCATCATCGCCCGCCACCGCCGGTCGCCCATTCGTCAGCGCGTGCACTATGACAAACTGGTGCTCGCTCTCGGCGCCACCCCCAGCATGACCATCGCCCCCGGGGCCGCGGAGTACTCCCTCCCCTTCAAGGAGGCGGCGGACGCCTTCCGCATTCGCAACCACGTGATCAACCTCTTTGAAACGGCCGCCTTGACCGACGATCAATGGACCCAGCGGCGCTTGCTGACATTCGTCGTCGTGGGGGCGGGGCACGCGGGGACGGAACTGATGGCTGCCATCGAGGAGTTGACGCGGGGCATTCTCCTTCGGCACTACCCCTCCATTCACCGAGACAGCGTTCGCCTCATCCTCGTCGGGAGCACGGTCCTCCCCCAAACAGCGACGAACCTTGCTGAATATGCGAAGGAACAGCTTGTTAAACGAGGAATCGAGCTCGAGGCGACGCGCGCCTCTGCAGTGACACCGGACACCCTGATCCTGAAAGATGGCCGATCCATCCCGAGCAACTGTATTATTTGGACCGCAGGGACCCAGGTGAGCCCGGTGATAGCTACCCTCCCCCTCCCGAAGGCGCGGGATGAGCGACTGAAGGTAAACGAATTCTTCGAGGTCGAGGGAGCGCGTGACGTGTACGCTCTCGGTGATAATGCCTCCCAGATCAATCCGCACACGGGTACACCTTACGTGGCAACGGCCCAGGTGGCTGTCCGCCAAGCAAAGGCGCTCGCGGCCGTGCTGGAGGCGGTACTCACCGGCCAGGAAAAGAAACCGTTCCGCTTCCGGGTACTGGGAGAGATGGTCCCCCTCAGCAGAAGCACCGCAGTCGCTGACCTCCGGGGGATCAAGCTGACCGGTTTCGTGGCCTGGTTTTTGTGGAGGACGATCTATATGCTCAAGCTGCCAACCCTGGGGGCCCGGTTGCGGGTTGTCCTGGACTGGACGGTCGAGGTGTTCTTTGAGCGGGATGTGTCGGAGCTCACGGTCGAGAAGTTGGAAGGGAGCTGACATGACTCGGCGAACTGAGGGTAGACTCATAAAAGCTCGCTTGCCGCTCTGGCGCCGGCTGGGCTGGCGCCTGGGGGCAAGCTTCCTTTTGGTGAGCGCCGTCGGGATCTTTCTGGCCGGCCATCTTCAGTATAGGTCAGAGGAGCGGGTGCTGCGCAGGGCAATTGGATTGGTTCTGCTGAATGTCGCCCGGACCGGTGCCGTCTTGATCGACGGGGAACTGCACGAGTCGGTGGTGAAAGACGGAAGCAAGGATACGGTGGCCTATGAGAATCTCCGCAAGAATCTTCGGCAGATCCAGCAAGCGAATGAGCTGGATAACCCGGTCTATACCCTCTACGACGTTCAGGGTAGCGCCGCGCGATTCGCTGTCATTAGCGAAGGTGAAGCGGCGGTCGGGAAAGAGTATGTGCTGGCCCCAGAGATCCGGCCTATTCTGCATCGGGTGATGGAGGAAGGGAAGGCAGCCTACACGGACATCTACACCAACGAGCACGGGACCTGGTTCACCGCATTCGCGCCGATCCGGAATGCGGCGGGGAAGACCGTCGCTGCCCTGGACGTGGACTTTCGGGCAGGTAACGTCTACGTCGCGGAGCTCGGGAGGATTCGGCGCAACCTCTACCTCTATTCACTGGCTGGCGCGCTCCTCGCCCTGGTGGCTGGACTGCTCCTGGCCCAGCAAATCACCCGCCCGGTGGCACAGCTGTCGAGGATGGCCAGGCGGGTCGTTGAAGGCGACCTCACCACCCCGGAACGCGTCAAGAGCCAAGATGAAATCGGCCTCCTCGGCAACCTGATCCACCTTATGGTCGAGCGCGTCCATGCTTCCCACCGGAGTGTGGTCAATGTGTTGGTGCGGGTATTACAGGCACGAGACGAAAAAGCCCGGTCGCTCCCGCGACTGGCGGGGGCGGCGCTGGCCTTGGGGGATCGCCTGGAACTCTCCCAGACTCAACGCGAGGCCTTGGAACTGGGGGCACTGCTACACGATATCGGCGAGGTCCGCACATCGAGGACCGTCTTGCAAAAGGCCGGTCCGCTCACGCCCGACGAGCGCCGGCATGTCGAGCACCATCCGGAATGGGGCGCGGAGATCATCGAGACCGTCCCCCTGCTCACCCCGGCGATCGACGTGGTGGGAGGACACCACGAGCGGTACGACGGGACTGGCTACCCGCAGGGGTTGCGCGGCGAAGATATTCCACTCACAGCCCGGATCTTTGCTGTGGTGGACGCGCTGGACGCCATGACCCATGACCGCCCCTACCGGCGTGCTCGCCCGGTCTCAGAGGCGCTCGAGGAGCTGCATCGGGAGTCAGGGAAGCAGTTCGATCCGAGGGTCGTAGACGCCGCCTCGACCATCCCGCCAGAGCGTTGGAAGGAGCTTTTAGAGAGCCAAGCGGAGACAGATTGACCCACGGCCGGTCGACGCCGTTAACCAGAGCATTACCGCCGAACCATCCCGTACAGCAACATCGCTGAGACGGACACGCGGCCTGACTTATCGGTCCCTGTACCATCCGAACTGCATAAACGAGGCAAACACCCTCCGAGTCCGCAACCAGACGCGCGATCGCCTGAATGTTTCAGACACTGGGTCGACCAGATGACGAGGAGGACTGTGGGACGGCGCGCCGAAATCGGAATTGTCTACTTGACTGGCCTCGCGCAGGGGCTTGCCCTGGTCACTTTCCCCGCAGCCAGCAATATCTTCACCAGCCCCGATTTCCACGATCTTTCGAGCAGCGAGTACGGAACGATGTTTCTGCCGATGATCATATGCGCCATCCTGGCCTCAAGTCTGGGCGGCGCGCTGGCACGGCGATGGAGCCTGAAGCGGATCTTTGTGCTCGGCCTGGTGTTCAACATGACATCCATGGCTGTCCTCGCCCTCAGCAATGCGTTCGTGGCAACGCATACAATGGCTTACGGATGCCTCCTCGCGGCGATGGCAGCGCTGGGGGCCGGGTTTGGGGCCACAATCACAGCCCTCAACACGTACGCGACAAGCTTCTTCCCGGGCAAAAGCGACACGGCATTGACGGCCCTGCACGCGATGCTGGGAATCGGGACGGCCCTTGCCCCGTTACTCTTGGGGGTGTTTGTCAGTCTGGGCCTGTGGTGGGGGGATCCCATCGCAATCCTTGGATTCTTCTTGGCCCTGGGGTTCGCCAGCCTGGTGCCTCAACTGGAGGGACCGCCCGCTGCTCAGGAACCACGCCCCGGGGGACCACTCGCATTACTCCGCGGTCTGCCTCAGCGCATTTACGGCTACGCGGCGATCGCGGTGCTGTACGGTATCTGCGAGACCATTTTCGGTAACTGGGCCACGATCTACCTACACGAGGGAAAAGGATTGTCTGTACAGTGGGCTGGCTTTGCCTTGGCAACCTTCTGGTCCATGGTGACGGCCGGGCGGGTTCTGATGGCCGCCGTGGCGGTCTGGCTCTCGCCGCAACGGATCTACCTTGCGATGCCCATCTTGATTTGTGGAGCATTTCTCATCATCCCGATGGTCAGGGGAGACACGGGGAATGTCATCGCGTTCGGTGTGGCCGGACTGGCGTGCTCAGCTTTCCTCCCGCTCAGCATCAGTTTTGCCACGCAAGAGTTTCCCCAGATGGTGGAGGTCGTCTCGGGAGGGATGATGGCCGCATTCATGCTGGGATTCGGGGTCGGAGCCTACGGCGTCGGACCGCTCCGGGAGGTCGGTGGCCTTTCCTTATCGACCATTTACACCGGGACAAGCGGTTTCGCAGCGGGAATGGCCATCCTGGCATTCTTTCTGATCAAGCCGCGGTGGGCTCGCATCCTCTCTCTCGGATGATCAGGCAAGAAGAGGTCTCAACTCTTCGTCAGTGATGAGGTCTCAGATTCATCTCTCAAGAAAAAACCTGCTGCCAGGGACGATCGCGCCTTCGGGGCTGCTCACGATTACTTCCTGGCTCCAACTTTTCGGTGCGATTCTCGCGTTTGTCCTCATCTCCTTCTTCACCGCCACGCACAGCGATCTCGCACATTACATCTCCCCAGGAGAGAGTCCTTTCTTTCATTCGATCAGAACGCATATTACCGAGCTCCTGTGGGGTGGCCTGGCATATCTCTTTTTCATCTCTGGGCTGCAGTATCTGGCGATCCGATTCACTTGCGACGAATCTCTGCGCGGGATGACAGCCCTGGTGGGGGCTGAACTCGTTGCCATTGGTATGCTCGCCCATGCGCTTCTCCATCGGTGGGATGGGCTCCTGTCTTGGGGACACGCCTTACTTCAAGTGTCTATTCTCCTCCAGGTGTACGTGAGCCTATGGCGCTCCAGCCCCTCAGCGCCGGATGAATCCACCCATCTTCTGGACTTGAGGGACAGAAACAATGCCCTGTTTCTGTCGTCTCTCTTCGTCTTCGCAGCAGTCCCAGCCGCCCTCGACCCGTCCTGGCATCGCATGCGGGAATACGTCCAGTTGGATTCCCGCTTTGAGATCCTCTTGAGTCACCTGCTCCCTGCAATACTTGCTGGTATCACCGGTCTGTGGTTCGGTATCGCAACGCTGGTGATTTTGACCGGCCTGAGGGCCTTCTGGATCAGGCTGGACGGCCATGCGCGTCTTCGGAGATGGTTCCGCTTCGTGCCCTTCCTGTCCATCTCCGGACTTTACGCGGCCATATGTCTCGCATCGCTGGCCTATGGGATTGAGTGGGAGCTCAGCTCACTCCGCCTCACAAGCGCCTTGCTCCCCTTGTTCCTTTTCCTCTGTGGCGCTGGGGGTGCCGTGACCTATGTTGCCTTTCGACGCCTGGTCCCTCACGCGCCCCGAGCAGGTGGGCAGAGTCTCATCGGAATGATGGCGCTCTCCATGGGAGCCGTGCTTGTATTCCCGATCACATGGTTTTTGACCCGTCAAGGTTCCGGTCGGTGGTCTTGGCGGGTCCTGCTGGTTTGTTCCCTGGTGGGGAGCCTGTTCTTGGGGGCTTACGTCGTGTACGGCAACCTTTTCAACCCCTGGTTCACGGTGTTTTCCTATCTGAAGGGAGCTACTCTAAAGATCACGGCCGTGATGGCAGCGGGAGTCCAGGTCTTGATCTTTGAGGAGCTCCGGTCGGTTGACCTCAGGCACCCTGTGAAAACATGGAAGGGATGGATTGCGGTCGCGTGTATTGTCCCTCTCGGGTTTATCCCTTTTGTGTTTCTCGAGCGGTACCCGGAAACCAAGGCAGCAATCTTACAGTTCAACGAGTTCAGTATGGTCGATGCTACCTACGCGAGAGCGCTGTCGGACCTGATGGGCCTGGAAGGGTGGGTCCGTCTGGGGCAGGGTCCGAAACCCTCCGACCATTCAGAACCATGGCCCCTCCCCTGGACCTTGGAAAAAAAGGGTCCATCTCTCCTTCCCAAAAATTTCAATCTCGTCGTGATTGTCGTAGATGCCCTCCGGGGGGACGCTTTTCACTCCGCCGGGTATCATCGTGACCTGACCCCCTTTCTGGACACATGGGCCCACAAGGAAGCCATTTCTTTTCGTCACGCCTACAGTCAAGGGGGCGGAACGTTCGCCGCCTTTCCCTTCCTGGTTGCAGGAAGAAGTCGTTTTAGCCTCTACGGACCGGATCTGTATCGCGAGAATCTCTATTTCAAGATCGCCCAAGCTGAGGGCATCCAGAGGATGATGGTGATAAAGGAATTCGGGCCCAGAGCTATATTTCCCCCAGACTTTCCTGTGATAGAGTTGGGAGGATCTGGATCGTACAATGATCGACACTCTGTCCCGGCCGACGAAGTGTTCGGTTGGGCCCAGGACGCCATAAATAGACTGGCCGAGGGCGAACGGTTTCTTGCCTTTCTCCATCTGATGGATGTGCACAATGATCTGTGGAAGAAAGCAGATGGTTTAGACTTTGGCGACAACCCGAGGGACCTCTACGATAACAATTTGTCGTATATCGACAGAGCATTCAGCCGGTTTGTGGCCTGGCTTAAACACCGAGGTCTTTACGATCGTACGGTGATCTTGCTGACCTCCGACCATGGGGAGCAGTTCTGGGAGCATGGGGCCAGCCTCCACGGCCATACGGTGTACGAAGAAGAGATCCGCATCCCCCTAATCCTGCTGGCCCACGGTATTCGCGGCCGGGTGGACGATGTTCCAGTCATCGCAGCAGACATGGCTCCCACTATCGCCGAGCTGGCGGGGTACTCAGTCCATCCGCCTTACGACGATCCCCACATGGGAATCTCCCTCGTTCCCCTGCTGCTCGGAATGGAACGGGACCGCTATCTGAAGAGGGATATTCTTGGACGCGCGTCCTTCAAGCAGCGGTACTTCCTCTACCGGGACTGGAAATGGAAACTGGTCTATTCCGCCGACTTCGATCTCTTGCAACTGTTCAACACCGTCAGTGACCCTCGCGAACGGACAAACTTGATTCAGGAGAGACCGGAGCTGGCCGTTGAGCTGGAAAGAGAGCTCTTTGGATATCTCGAAAGAGTGGGAGGAAAATCCTATCGCCCTCTTCTTTGGAATCCTTCGTCGGTGCGTGAGGACAATGATGGAGTCTCCTCTCCCCGACTATAGGTGACGCGCATGAAGCGCATCTTCACGCTGCTTAGCATAACGGTCGTGCTTGCGGGATGCTTGGCGAGCCGCGAAGTGCCCCGGGTCACGACAGTCCCGGTTGGTCAGTGGCCCAACGATGTCGTCTTCGACCCTGGGTCAGCCCAACTCTTCGTCGCCAATGAAGGCAGCGCGACGATCAGCGTCGTGCAATCAGACGGGAAAAAGGTTGGGACCATCTCTCTGACGACGAGGGCCCGACATCTGGCGGTGGACCCCGAGCTTGGGCATCTCTATGCGCCGAATGAGGGAAGCGCCTTCGTTGCGGCCTTCGATACCCGGGATCTCAGGGAGCGCTTCCGGGTCGCCGTCGGGAGACGACCCCATGGGATCGCGGTCGATCGCTCCTCCCATCGAGTCTTTGTCGGCAACGAAGGCGATGGATCTCTGACGGCGTTTGACGGCCGGACGGGCCATGTCCTCTTTACCCTTTCGGTCGGACCGGGACTCGGGGGTATTGCTGCGGACCCTGCGACGGGGCGCATCTTCGTCGTGAGCGTGAAAACGGATCGGGTCTTCGTAATCGACGGGAAGAGGGGTAGCAAACTTACAGAGATCCCGGTTGGTCACGGTCCCACGCACGTAGGCATCAACGCCGAGAGCGGGGTCGTCTACGTGTTGAACACGGAGGACGACAGCGTCACCGTCCTGGACGGCCGCCAAATGCGCCGTCTTTCCACCATCCCCGTTGGGAACTACCCCATCGGCATTGCCGTTGACGAGAAGGCGGATCGGGCCTATATCGTAAACAACCGAGGGAACACCCTGTCTATCATTGATGAAGCCACCCTCGAGGTTCGGGGGACGACGCAGATCGCGCCGAACGTCTCCAACCTCGACCTGAATTCGCCAGCGGGACTCCTGTATCTCGCGCTGAAGAGCGAAAATCGCGTGGCCCTCGTCCGGGTGCGTGATCTCTAAGGGAAGGACGCAGACGGAAAAAATGGTCGTCGCGACATGAAATCGAATCAAAATGGGGAATCGGCCACGGCGGAATCGAACACGGCCCGGGACACGCGGGAACAGCGGCACGCCTGGTGGCGGCCGGTCGCGCTCTTGGCCGGGATCCTGGTCCTTCTCGTCCTGGCCCGGGTACTCGGGATCGGAGACCGGCTGGGCGATCTCAGGGAGTGGATTGAAGGACTGGGCCCCTGGGGGCCATTAGTTTTCGTGGCGCTCTACGCCGTCGGTGTGGTCGCTGCCATTCCCGGCTCAGCCCTGACCGTGACAGCGGGGGCCCTCTTCGGGTCCGTACTCGGGGTGGTCCTGGTGATCAATGCGGCGACGCTGGGGGCCAGCCTCGCATTCCTGATTTCCCGGTACTTCGCCCGGGATGCCGTCACCCGTTCGTTTGCCGCCAACGAGAAATTCCAAAAACTGGATCGACTTACCGAAGAGCACGGGGCGATCATTGTCGCCTTGACTCGACTCGTGCCGCTTTTTCCATTCAACCTCCTCAATTATGGCTTCGGCCTCACCCGGGTCCCTTTCCGGACCTATGTGGGCTGGTCCTGGCTCTGCATGTTGCCCGGTACCATCCTTTATGTCATCGGAGGAGACGCGCTCACCAAGGGCCTCGCGGAAGGCCAAGTCCCGTGGGCCCTGGTGGTCATGCTCGCCATTACAGGATTGATCGTGACACTTCTGGTCCGGCGCGCGCGCCGCATACTGAAAGAGAAGGAAAGCAAGACAAAGGCACCATGAAATTCTGAGGAGAATAAAGGAGCTTCGCGATGAGTCAAGTGCCGGAGGTACTCCCCAAAGACGAACACAACGCGACGCTGATATCTCATGTCCGTCCGCCCGACTGGAAAAACCCGGACCCGGCGCCGCGATACAACCTGGTCGTCGTCGGCGCGGGCACCGCTGGGCTGGTGTCCGCGGCAGGTGCGGCAGGCCTAGGGGCTCGGGTTGCCCTGGTCGAAAAACACCTTCTTGGGGGGGACTGCCTCAACGTAGGATGCGTCCCCTCCAAATGCGTGATCCGGTCTTCCCGGGTGATCGAGGAGGTCCGCATGGCGCCTGAGCTGAGCGTCCACGTTCCCGACGGCACGAAGGCCGACTTCCCCGCCGTCATGGAGCGTATGCGACGCCTCCGCGCTCGAATCGGCCAACACGATTCGGTCCGTCGGTTCCAACAGTTGGGCGTGGACGTGTTTCTGGGGGAAGGTCATTTCACCGGCCGCGACACGATCGAGGTGGACGGCAAGACGCTCCGGTTTAGCAAGGCCGTCATCGCGACCGGGGCGCGCGCCGCCGCCCCGCCAATACCGGGCCTCGCCGAGGCCGGCTATCTCACGAACGAGACCGTCTTCTCCCTGACGGAACGCCCCGGACGCCTGGCTGTGATCGGTGCCGGCCCAATCGGCTCTGAAATGTCCCAGGCCTTCCGGCGCCTCGGTTCAGAGGTCTGGATCCTCGAAGCCCAATCCCACATCCTGACCCGCGAAGATCCAGACGCCGCCGAGATCGTCCAGCGGGTGTTTGTGCGCGACGGAGTCAACCTCGTGCTGGGCTGCACAATCCTCAAAGTGGAAAGCCGGGGAGCAGAGAAAATCATTCAATTTGAAGGCAACGGAGCCTGCAGCGATCTTCCCGTGGATGAAATCCTCGTCGGCGTGGGACGCGCGCCGAACGTCGAGGGACTGAACTTGGAAGCCGCAGGCGTTGCATACGGTAACCACGGGGTGCAGGTGAACGACTTCCTCCAGACAACCAATTCTCGCATCTATGCTGCCGGGGACATCTCCCTGCCGTTCAAATTCACCCATACCGCCGATGCCACGGCACGGATCGTGATCCAGAACGCCCTCTTCGCGGGTCGGAAGAAGTGGAGCTCCTTGATTATTCCTTGGTGCACGTACACCGATCCGGAGATTGCCCACGTCGGTATGTACGAACGGGATGCGGTGAAAAAGGGGATCCCCATCGAAACGTTTGTCAGACCCCTGAGGGATGTGGACCGGGCCATTGCCGACGGTGAGGAAGAGGGGTTTGTCAAGATCCATGTCAAGAAAGGGACCGACCAGATCCTGGGTGCCACCATCGTCGCCCGGCACGCGGGAGAGATGATCAGTGAAATCACCCTGGCCATGGTGGGAAAGATTGGCCTGAAGACGATCTCGAATGTCATTCACCCCTATCCCACTCAGGCCGAAGCCATTAGACAGGTCGCAGACGCCTATAATCGGACCCGGTTGACTCCGGGTGTTAAGAACCTGTTTACCCGTTGGTTTGGCTGGACACGATAGCGTTTTCAAAAAGTGATGAGCAAAGACATGGGACAAATTGTCGTCACGATCATGGCGAAGGCGCCGCGGCCCGGCGAGGTCAAGACCAGACTTTGTCCTCCCTTCTCGACCGAAGAAGCAGCTGAGCTGTACCGCTGTTTCCTCCTCGACAAGATAGAACAGGTGCGAGCGCTCAAGACCGCGAATCCGGCCATCGCTTATACGCCGGTCGGGGGGAAACGGTACTTCGAGGAAATAGCCCCCGACTTTGTTCTGATCCCGCAGCAGGGCCCCGATCTGGGGGCCAGGCTGGCAGACAGTTTCGATCAGCTCTTCACCAGGGGATACACGGGGGCACTGGCCATCGACAGCGATACTCCCACGCTCCCGACACACTTTCTCGAACAGGCCCTCGACCTCATCGCGACGCCAACAATTGATCTCGTCTTGGGCCCGAGCGACGACGGCGGCTACTACCTGATTGGCTTGCGGACCCTCTACCGGGAACTGTTCGAAGAGATGACATGGAGCACAGCCGAGGTCATGCCAGAGACGATCCGGCGGGCCGAGGTGAAGGGGCTAAAGGTATCTACGCTTCCCCTCTGGTTCGACGTGGACACCCCTGAAGACCTGGAGCGATTACGGACCTCGCTTCAGATTTCGGAAGCAGACGCGGCCCGGCATACGCGGGATTTTTTCAAGGAGCGTGCAGAATGAAGAACCCGTCGGAGATTCCCTGGAAGACCCTCTCCACAAAACCGGTCTACAGCAATAAATGGCTCTCTCTCCGAGAAGACGTGGCCGAACTCCCCGACGGACGGACGACCATCTATGGCGTCGTGACGTGTGGGCACTGTGTCGGTATCCTCCCCTTCCTCGATCCCGACACCGTGCTGCTCATCCGGCAATACCGGTACATAGCCCGCCGGGTCACCTGGGAGATGCCAACGGGCGGGGTCCATTCCGGAGAATCGACCGAGGAGGCGGCCCAACGTGAACTTGCGGAGGAGATTGGCTATCGCGCCGGCCGCCTGAACCCCGTGAGCACCTATCACACGAGTAAGAGTGTCATCGACGAGACGGCCCATCTCTTCATCGGGGAAGAGTTGGTCAAACTCGAGCGGCCGCCTCGGGATGAAACAGAGTTCATCGAGGTCCGCCCCTTCCCCTTTCACGAGGCCCTCCAGATGGTCCTTTCCGGCGAGATCGTCGATGGCATGACCGTTATCGCCGTCCTCCTCGCCGCCCGCCTGAAACACCGTTGATCGGGATTAAGGGTCCTGACGGTTACGCGGCATCGCGCACTGCTTCAGGCGTGTGGAATATCCGCTCCACATCGGGGTAGCAAAGAGGGCAAGCAGCTTTTGCAGAACGTGGCCTGCGGGACATCTCGTCCAATCGGGGTCACCTGACCGGTACCCAGTGAAGCCCAGGACGCGCGTGAGGGATTTCCAGAACCCGGGCCGGCTTCGTAGCCTTGGGATTGCCCAAATTGATGTCCCGCACCCTTTTGAGACCCCCAGCCGGCTCGTACCAGGCAACCTCCAAGAGCTCACCCATGAGGTTATAGGTCTCCGCGTAATCGACTGGTCGCCGGAATTTGGGATCGCTGTAAAGAAATACGATCAATCGGCCGTCTACACTGATCAGCCGTTGAAAGACGAAGCGCTCCTTCGAGGGGACATCCATGGGAACAGAGACCTCTTCTCCCCGCAGGTTGACCATCGTCTTTTGAGACCCAGCATACAGGGGGGTCACGCTGACAGTGAGAACGATGAGAATAGCCAGAAATCGCTTAACCATGATCCCTCATACCTCCATGACTGGCTTCCACTACCCTTGAACGTTCACCCTTCCTTCACCCTGTTAGATGCTGGTGAAACCCAAAAGGTTTCACACGTCCCCTGCTTATTCGGCCCCAGCGCCTTTACCCTGATGGATAGGCGCGGTCGGGTGACCTGATTGGTCCCCTCCGAATTGCCTCTCTGTGGAGTGAACCTCGGAGGACAAAGGAAAGTTCCCGTGAAGACCGCCGTTTCCAGGTACACGGCCAGCGGAATCCGCGGAAATAGAGGAGGGATCACGAGGGAGGTCTCGCGTGGCGTTCGGAAGAACGGCCTACGCGAAGATTACGGAATCGTCCACGGAAAGATATAGTACAGGATCATCGCAAATACGCCGATTGCTGCACTGAAGAGCAGGGTCACACCAAGCAGGCGTCGTAACAGATCTCCTTCCTGTCCCTGAATCCCCCCGGCACCCGTGGCGAGCGCGAGCGACTGCGGCGCAATGGCTTTTCCCATACCCCCAGCGCCGGAGAGTACTGCCGTTGCGAACACGGGAGGGACACCGGCCTGGGAACCAGCGACCGCCACGAGATTGCCAAACAACGCATTGGATGCAGTGTTCGTCCCGGTCACGGCAGTACCGAGCACCCCTAAGAAGACGGAAACAAGTGGAAACCAGAAGCCCGCGGCGGAAAAGGCCACTCCGATGGTCAGACTGAGCCCAGAGTAGTTCATCACATAGCCGAGGCCAATAACGTTCAACGTCGTCCGAATGGCACCGGAGAGCTGCCGTAGCGTATTCAGGTACACGCGACAGGCTCGGGACGGCGAAATCCGGAGCACGGCAATTGACAGCAAGCCGGTGACGAGCGCAAGCGTCCCCGGTACCACAAGAAGCGGGTAGCTATACACGGCTCCGTACGGTTCTGGAGCGACCACGATCGGCGCCGTTTTCCAGATGACATTGTGCAGGCCTGGCCATTCCACACTCACGGTGCTCACGGAGGCAAGCGTTTCACGCAGCGGCGTCGCGTTGACCAGACCCATGACGAGGATCAGCAGGCCGATCGGGGACCAGGCCTGCGTGACCTGAGTCCAGGATAACCGAATCCCTGAGGCTGAAGCCTCTTCGGTCACGTGTTCCCCCGGGAACCGCCAGACAGTTTTGGGTTTCCAATAGGGTAAGATGCCGATGGTCGTCACCATGCCCCCCAAAGCGCCCACAATACCTGCCATGTACAGCGTCACGTAGTTGGAGGTGACAAACGTGCTCACCGCAAAGGCGAAGCCTGTGATAACAGTGATTCCCCAGACTTCCCTGAATCCTCGCCAGCCTGAAACGGCCATGACGACGGCAGGAGCCGTGAACAGTGTGAGCAGTGGAACCAGGCGTCCAATCATGGCACCCAGCGCGTCGAGGTTGATGCCGGTGGTGACCGAGTGGAGGACGACAATGGGCAAACCCATGGGTCCCCAAACACCGGGATGGCTGAAGCTGAGGATGGCCACAATGCCGGCGGTAATGGGAGGAAATCCCAAGCCGACGAGGATGGGTGTGCCAATCGCGACCGGGGAACCGATCGCCACCAGTCCTTCCAAGAGTCCGATAAATCCGAAACCGATCAGTAACGCCTGGATACGGCGATCACGCGTGATATATCCGATAGATTCTTTAATGACATTGAAGTGCCCACTATCGACTAACAGGTTAATAAGCCACACCGCATTGATGAGCGTCCACAGCAGCGGCATGATCGCCACAGCCATCCCCATGAGCGTACTGATGACGGCCAGATGCAGCGGCATCTGCCAGACCGTCACCGCCAAGACCAGAGCTGATACCAGCCCCACAAAGGTCGACAGGGGTGCGGATTTGCGAAATCCGCCAAGCAAGATGAATATGATGGCGATGGGGAGCAGTGCAACGGCACCGGAGACGATGACACTATCTAGGACGGGCGCATACGCTTGGAGCCACATGCGCTACTCCTCTTCAGACGGTTTCCGGTTTTCGAGCTCTGTCCAGCGATCCTGCTTCGCCTAAACCGTTGTCATTGTAGCATTCATAACCATTTACCCCCACGATCATCCCTCCACAGGGAACCCAGCACCCCCTATCCTCGTTATCATAGTGTGAAACCTTGGCATGGCCTCCGGCATTGAATAAGCAGATGGAGGAGGAGATAATGAAACTCTGGCACAGTATCTTCATCGTGACGTTCGTCTTCCTGTATGGTACCTTGAGCCTAGTTCTCCTGGGGAGCTGGATTCTGGATACGGCCAGAGCCCTCAGGGATACCTCTCAAAAGTCTTCACAGCGTCTCGCGAGGGCTCGTGCCGTGATAGGCGCCACCGTCCTCGCCACTGCGGCGGTGGGCATTCTGATCACGCATGGCTCCCTGATCTTCTAACCCTGAGCGTGGAGGATTCCAAAAAGATGACCATGATTGAGACCCTAGTCCTCGTTGCTGTGGTGCTGGGGCTTGTGATTTTCAAAGCGAAGTACGGATGAAGTCCGGGTTTCTCCTCTCGTCGAGAGGAGAGTTGTGGGGTTCCCCCACCGGATCCGGGAAACCGGCCCGCCAACACACCCCCAGACTTAACTCGGTGACCATGGATCCTTGCTGGGTCATTTCCAAAGGATGTGATTGCCTTCTGCGTGATCTCACGTTGTCCTCCTCCCCAGAAAATGCTATAAAACCGATCGGAAAATACTAGAAATACAGCTAAAACCCTGGGGGTAAACGTGACGCTGCTCTGGGTAGCCCTTGTCGGATACGGGATACTCATGTTTCTCGTCTCGCCCCGCGCCGCCGATGCCAAAGGGTTTTTTTTTGGATATGACGCCCGGGGACGCGAGACCGGTTTCTGGCTGCTTACGTGCAGTACCTTTATCACCTGGATCTTTGCCAAGTCGATTACCAACGCCGCGAACCTGGGAGCAACGTACGGAATCCTCGGGGGCTTTGCCTATGCCACGTATTACCTCTCCATCCCGGTGGCGGGGATCGTCATTGTTTCCATCCGCAGACGCCATGGCGCCCGGAGCCTCTCGGAATTCCTCGTCAACCGCTACGGGCGGGCTGCTGCCACCGCCTTCCTCCTCGTCATCACCATCCGCCTCTTCAACGAGGTCTGGAGCAACACAGCGGTCGTCGGCTCCTACTTCGGGGCAAAGGGCTCCACGCCATACTACGGCGCCGCCTTCTTGTTTACCGCCCTCACCCTCCTCTACAGCCTTAAAGGGGGGCTCAGGAGTTCCATCGTTACAGATTCGCTGCAGCTCGTGCTGGCCGGATTCCTCCTCTTCTTCCTCCTGTTCCAGCTCTTCCCCCGAGTAGGGCCAGGTGAGCTCCTCCAGGCCGGAGAGTTCTCTTTCCGCGGAGGACTCGACATCCTGTTTGTCGCCTTTCTCCAGATCTGGAGCTACCCTTTCCACGATCCGGTGCTCACCGATCGGGCCTTCATTTCGGACCATCGAACGACCGTCCCAGCCTTCTGGACGGCGGGGATTGGCGGGATTTTCTTTATCCTCCTCTCCAGTTTGATCGGTGTTTACGCCTTCCATCAGGGATTGGCCTTTACCGATGACGCGCCCCGCGTCGTGGCGTCCTCCTTCGGCCTCGGCACTCTCTTTGCGATGAACGTCATCATGCTCTGCTCAGCCGGTTCCACCCTCGACTCCACATTGAGCTCCATCTCCAAGGAAGCTGGGGTCGACCTTGCTGCGATCGGGTTCGACCGGTGGCGGGGCCGGGTCGGCGTGGGCAAGGCCGCCATGGTGGCCATCGCGCTATTCGGGAATCTCCCGCTCTTCGCCGGGGCCTCCATCCTCCAGGCGACCACCATCAGCGGGACGATGGTGATGGGGCTTGCGCCTATCTTTCTCCTTCACTTTCTCCCCTCAGTCCCGCGGGCCTCATTTCATCTGGCCTTTTGGACCGGTATTGCACTCGGTATCCTTTACACGCTAGGATGGCTTCCCCCTGCTCTGGCCATCGGGGACGGCCGGTACGCTGCGCTGCTTGGGGTGAACTTCTACGGCCTCCTTCTCTGCACAGGACTGTTCCTCCTCCCTTGGGTCTATGCGCGCGCCACGCAGGCGCAGCACGCTCGACTCACCGCCCTGAAGGAGATACAACAATGACAACCCCCTCGACCCCACTCTTGGAGCTGAGCACCCTCTGGATCCAGGTGACCGGGACGTGGTGTAATCTGACCTGTACCCATTGTCTCAACAGTAGCGGCCCCCACAATCCGTGGCTCAAGAGCTTGGATACCGAGATGGTGACCCGGTACATCAAGGAGGGAGCAGACCTCGGCATCAAGGAAATCTATTACACAGGAGGAGAGCCCTTTCTTCACAAGGATATGCTCTTGCTCATCGCCCACGCCCTAGAGGTGGTACCCACGACCGTCCTGACGAACGGGATCTTGATTACGGACCAGGTCGCGGACCATCTGGCGGCACTCGCCCAGAACTCCCCCTACTCGCTCCAGATCCGAATCAGCATCGACGATGTGGACCCGGACAAGAATGATCGGATCCGAGGAAAGGGGGCATTCGCAAAAGCCGTCCGGGCGCTCGAGCTCCTTCACAACCGCGGCCTCCTCCCCATCCTCACTGCCACGGAGATCCTGAGGGACGAGCTCCCGGAGGGGAGAGGGATGTATGAGCAATTTCGAGACCTCCTCCTCGGCCTCGGCATCACCAAGCCTCGGGTGAAGATCATGCCTGTCCTTCCGACCGGGAGGATGGAGCGAGAGGGGGGGCCTTTGCTCACGCCGGAAATGCTTCAGGGCTTCGACTTCTCCCTCCTGCAGTGTTCAGAGACCCGCGTCGTGGCCGAAGGAGGGGTGTACGCCTGCCCGATCCTCGCCGGGCTACCCGGCGCTCGCCTCTCCGCGAAAAGCTTGAAGGAGGCATTGAAGCCCTGTGATCTCTACCATACGGCGTGTGTGGTCTGCTACGAGACGGGAATGACATGCAAGAACTGATGGCTCGTAGTCGAGAGTGGAGAGTCAAGAGTCTAGCGTTTGGTTATGCCTCGACCCTCAGCCCTCGACTCTGGACGGTGATCGGTGAAGCATGAGTCGTGAAGGCAAAGAATACAGGCGGATTGCCGTCTTCGGGGGGATCTACAACAACTATCTCGCCCTCGAGGCCACACTGGAAGAGACCCGGCGGCGAGGTGTCGAGGCCCTCTTTTGCCTGGGAGATATGGGGGCCTTTGGGCCGAATCCGGATCGGGTTTTCCCCCTCCTGGAACATGGCAAGGTTCTGGCCATCCAGGGCAATTACGATCAGTCGCTAGCCACCGGCCTGGATAATTGTCAGTGCGGCTATACCGATCCACGGGATAATCACTTCGCCCGGCTGAGCTACGAGTACACCTTCAAGAAGACCTCCCCCGAGAACAAGACGTGGCTCGGGCAGCTTCCGACCCATCGCCGGGTCAGACTCGGGCAGTACCGCCTCCTGATGTGCCACGGTTCTCCCCGGCGCATGAACGAATTCCTGTGGGAAAGCACCTCCCCCAACTGCCTCCTCGAGAAGTTCTGCCGGGATTTCGAGAGCGACGTTCTCCTCTTCACCCACACCGGGATCAAATGGCACCGTGCCCTCGACGGAGACCGCCATGTGGTCAATGTGGGGACGATCGGCCGCCCGGAGAACGACGGTCAGGTTAATGTCTGGTACACCATCCTCACCGCGGCGGACGGCCTCCAGGTGGAATTTATTCCCGTGCACTACGACTGCGAGACATTGACGCAGGAAATGGAGCACGAGGACCTGCCTGTGGAATTCATCGAGACCATCCAGACCGGCTGGTGGACCACCTGCCTCGAGATCCTTCCATCTAAGGAGCGGGCACGGGGCAAATTCTGAGGTTTAGGGTTCATGGTTCAGGGTTCATGGTCCGATCACTAAATCTTGGGTATTGGGTGTTCGGTCTTCGGTTTTGGG
>VRUN01000012.1:1483-4591 GCA_019456075.1 Candidatus Methylomirabilota bacterium | reverse complement strand
CGTTCACCGACGACCGACGACAGCCTGCAAGACAAGCAAACCAACAGAAGGAGATTTTTCTCGGTCGGCGGACATCGGTCATCGGACATCGGTCATCGAGTAACGGTCATTGTGACCTATAGTGGCAGCAAGATGAAAAATACACCTCGTTGGCTGGATGAGTTTACGAACAGGTTACTGGTGCAGCTTCTCAAACATTTCCCCTGGTTGGCGGAGCGTTGGGCCAAAAGCCACCGGTTCGTCGAGGGGGAAGGCATCCCCTGGGCCCCTCTCCGCAAACCGCTGCGAGACAGCTGCATTGCGATGGTGACCACGGCCGGCGTCCACCTGAAGTCGCAGCCACCCTTCAACATGGAGGACCCGGATGGGGACGCAAGCTTTCGGGCCTTCCCTACGGATGCGGACAGAACGGATCTCACGATTACCCACAAGTACTACGATCATTCCGCGGCAGACCGCGACATCAATGTAGTCCTCCCCATCGATCGACTCCGGGAACTCAGGGATGAGAGAGTTATTGGAGGCATCGGCCCGACCCTGTATAGCTTCATGGGACACATCGACGGTCCGCATCTGAAAACCCTCATGGAAGAGACAGCCCCCGAGGTCGCCGAGCGCTTGGTTCGGGAGGGGGTCGAGGCCGTTTTTCTCACGCCTACCTGAGGCCTGTGCAACCAGGCCGTGGGCCTGATTCAGCGGACGATCGAGGCCAAGGGTATTCCCACCATCGGCATCACGCTCCAGAAAGAGGTCACAAAGCGGGTCAGACCCCCTCGGGCCCTCTCCCTCCGTTATCCCTTCGGCCACCCTCTGGGGGAGGCCTTTCACGCGAATCAGCAGCGGACCATCTTGCTCGAAGCGCTCAAGGGACTCGAGACCATCAAAGACCCAGGGACTATCCTCGAGCCGGCGTATGTTTGGCGAAGGCACCGATTCGACTGAGAGACCCTTTCGTCCGCAACATGAGACCTGGGCCATGACCAGGTAGAGGGGTGCTACCGATGCGCCTCCTTGTCGTGGAAGACGAGAAGAAGGTGGCCAGCTTTATCAAGCAAGGTCTGGAAGAGGAATCGTATGCGGTTGATGTGGCCTCCGATGGCGAAGAGGGCTTAGGGATGGCCCTGGACCGGGTCCATGATCTGATCATCCTTGACATCCTCCTTCCGAAGATGGATGGGCTCCGCATCCTCCAGGAGCTGCGCAGGGAAAAGGTGACGACGCCTGTCCTGCTTCTCACGGTCAGGGCAACCATCGAGGACAAGGTATTGGGCCTAGATGCAGGGGCCGACGACTACCTGACCAAGCCCTTCGCATTCGAGGAGCTCCTCGCCAGGGTCCGGGCCTTGCTCCGACGACGAGCCGAAGCAGAGCCGCCGGTTCTCCAGGTCGCCGACCTGACGCTCGACCCCGCCCGACATGTCGTCGCCCGGGGTGGGGAGAAGGTCGAACTGACCCCGCGGGAGTTCGCCCTCCTCGCCTACTTCATGCGAAACCCTGGGCGTGTACTGACCCGGACCACGATTTCCGAACATGTCTGGGATTATAACTTCGACACCATGACCAACGTGATCGATGTCTATGTGAACTACCTCAGGAAGAAGATTGATGCCGGTCGGGAGCCGAAGTTGATCCACACGGTCCGGGGGGTGGGTTACGTGTTGAAGGGAGAGTGATCATGTCCATTCGGTCCATCCGGGCACGCCTCACCCTTTGGTACACCAGTCTCCTGACCGTGACCTTCCTCCTCTTGGGGGGCACGGCGTATGGGCTCTTGGTCTATAGCCTCTCTCATGACATGGATGCCGCGCTGAATGGCGTCGCCGAGGCACTGGCCAAACAGACCCCTCAGAGGTTCACCACATTCCCTCCCTCCAACATTGACGAGGTCTTCCGGCGTTTTTTCGGTTTTTCCCGGTTGGACCGCCATTTCGAGATGCTTGATCCCTTCGGGCGCCGGGATCCGCGGTGGTCTCGTCCCCGCCCTGGGAGGCTGCCGCTGAGTCCGAAGGTGCTCCAGAACGCCTCGGCAGGGCTTCCGACTTTCGAGACGGTGAAAGGCATGGGGCCGTATCCGGTCCGGGTACTGACCATGCCGGTGGTCGAGGCGGGCCGTGTCATCAGCCTGATCCAGGTCGGGATGTCGCAGAAGAACCTGTACATCACGCGCCGCCGCTTCCTCCTGACCATGGGGGCGGTGTTCCCCCTCGTCCTCGTGTTGGCAGGTGGGGGTGGGTGGATACTCGCGCGTCGGGCACTCAGGCCGGTGGACCGGATGACGGAGGCCGCCCGTCGTATCAGTGCAGAAGACCTCGCCGAGCGTCTGCAAGAAACCGGCGCCGGCGATGAGCTGGACCGGTTGGCGAAAACTCTCAACGAGATGCTCGGACGCCTGGACGCCGCCTTTCATCAGATTCGCCAATTTAGCGCCGACGCCTCCCACGAGCTGCAAACGCCCCTCACCATCCTGAAAGGTGAGCTCGAGGTTGCCCTCCGCTCGGCGAGAAGCCCGGACGACTATCAACGTACCCTGAAGAGTGCCCTCGAAGAAATCGATCGGATCGCTCATCTGGTGGAGGGTCTCCTGCTTCTTGCCCGCGCCGATGCCGGGGTGCTTCGAATGGACCGCCAGCCGCTGGACTTGGCCCAGATCGCGGAAGAGGTCTATGGGCAGGGCAAGGTGCTAGCCGATGCCCATGCCGTCACCCTTCACCTCGGGCCGGTAGAGCCCGTGTCGATCCAGGGAGATCCCGAGCGTCTCAGGCGGCTCCTGTTGAACCTCGTGGACAACGGGATCAAGTACACGCCACCCGGCGGCGAAGTTACGCTCTCCCTGGAACGGGACGAAGAATGGGCCTCGCTTAAGGTCTCGGACACGGGGATCGGCCTCTCCCCTGAAGACCTGGAGCGAGTGTTCCAACCCTTTTACCGAGCCGCCGAGACCCGTTCGCGGGGGGAGGGGGGTGCCGGTCTAGGGCTCTGCATCGCCCGATCCATCGCCGAGGCCCATAGTGGCAGGATCCAGGTCGAAAGTTCCCTGGGCCGAGGGAGCACCTTTACGGTTCGCCTTCCCCTCCATCCCTGAGTGGAGTTTCCCCCTGCCATCGACTC
>VRUN01000012.1:0-1473 GCA_019456075.1 Candidatus Methylomirabilota bacterium | reverse complement strand
TGCCTTTCATGAGAAACTTCTAATCCCCGGTTAATCTTCACCTCATGGTGCTCCTCTATATTTATGTGTGTCCAAGCCAAAAGTGCGGTCTGTCATGGCGGCCGATCGCTCGACACATCCATCAGAGCAGCAAAGGAGGATCACAGATGGTGGAGAGAGCATGGCAATATCTGGTCCACAGGCGGTTTGGGGCGACGACCTTGGCGGCTGTCGCCTTGTCCTTTCTCCTGGTTGGCCTCGGGGTGGCGTCGGAATTCCTGCAAACGGGCTCCTCAGAGGTCGAGGGCCTCGGAAACGCAGCGCAGGTAACCACGGCGGGACCGTCCAATCCCCGCTCCTTCGCTGACCTGGCGAAGAAGCTCGGCCCGACGGTCGTCAATATCAAGGTGACGAAGGTTGAGAAGGTTGCAGCCTTTGAACGACCCCAGGGGCCAGAGGGACCCTTCGAGGAGTTCTTTAAACGATTTTTCAAGGAGATGCCACAGCTTCCTGAGACCTTCCACACGCAGGGGGCGGGATCGGGAGTCATCATCGGGCGTGAGGGCTACATCCTGACCAACAACCACGTAGTCGAGGGCGCCAAGGAGGTGACGGTCACCCTAGCCGAAAAACTGGAGTATCGGGCCCGGATCGTGGGACGCGATCCCAAAACGGACCTGGCGGTGCTGAAGATCGATGCCAAGGAGCCTCTGACCGTCGCGACCTTGGGCGATTCCGATCAACTCGAGATCGGCAGTTGGGTCCTCGCTATCGGAAACCCGTTTGGCTTGAGCAACACCGTGACCGCGGGCATCGTGAGTGCCAAGGGGCGCATCATCGGCGCTGGCCCTTACGATAACTTCATCCAGACCGATGCCTCGATCAACCCCGGGAACTCCGGCGGCCCTCTTTTTAACGTGAATGGGGAGGTGGTCGGGATCAACACCGCTATCATTCCCTTCGGGCGAGGGATCGGATTTGCCATCCCGATCAACATGGCGAAAGCCCTTATTCCCCAGTTAGTGGCCACGGGCGAGGTGACCCGTGGCTACCTCGGGGTCAGCATCCAGTCGATCACCGCTGAGTTAGCGAAGGCGCTAAACCTAAAGGAGAGGAAGGGGGCCCTCGTAGGGGACGTCGTGTTGAAAAGTCCCGCCGAGAAGGCTGGGATCCGACGCGGCGATGTCATCGTCACCTTTAACAACAAGGCGGTCACGGATTCCCGTGACTTCGCCTCGATGGTTGCCGAAACCCCGGTGGGCCAAGAGGTCAGGGTAACCGTCCTTCGGGATGGTGTGGAGCAGCAGCTTTCCGTCGAGGTCGGAAAGCTGTCGTCTCGGACGGCCAAGCCTGAGACGTCCACCCGACCCGCGCAGGGCAAGTGGGGGCTCCTGCTGAAGGATATGAACCCTCGGATGGCGAGCCGACTTGGCCTCACCCATGATCACGGTGTCGTGGTCATCGGCGTGCAGCCCGGGAGCCCTGCGGATCTGA
>VRUN01000074.1 GCA_019456075.1 Candidatus Methylomirabilota bacterium | reverse complement strand
ATCATGAACGCCGCGCGGGTTCATCTGTGGGCGCATCCCTGCACGACTGCTCAACAGGAGTTGGGGTCGAACCTGAGGAATGCCCTAGGATTGTGTGCAGATAGACCTGACGATCGATGCAGGGGGCTGCCCTTTCCGCTTGCGGGAGGCGGCCGAATCGGGTAAGAGTATCCTCACCATCCCTGCGATCGTAGCTGGAACCCTGCCGTGAGAGCCAATCATGTTGGCCAAGGTCCTCAGCAGTGCTGTCCTCGGGGTCGATGCCTACATGGTCGAGGTAGAGGTGGATATCGCCCTCGGCCTTCCCTCCTTCTCCACGGTCGGCTTGCCTGACTTGGCCGTCAAAGAGAGCCGCGACCGGGTCAAGGCGGCTATCAAGAACTGCGGGTTCGATTTCCCCCCCCGGCGGATCACCGTCAATCTTGCCCCCGCCGACATTAAGAAAGAGGGCGCCGGCTTTGATCTCCCGATGGCCATTGGGGTACTGGCGGCGCAGGGGATGGTGAAACCGAACCGCCTCTCGCAGGTGATGGTCCTCGGCGAGCTGGCTCTTGATGGCATCGTCCGCCCGATTCGCGGCGCCCTCCCCATGGCGGTGGCCGGGGCGGAGGCCGGTCTCGAAGGAATCGTGGTCCCGGCCGACAATGCCTCGGAGGCGGCGGTCGTGAGGGGGATCAAGGTGTACGGCGTCCACAGCCTGTCCCAGACGGTGGGGATGTTAAACGGCGAGCTCACCCTCGAGCCGAGCACGATCGATCTCCAGGCGGCCTTTGCCGATTCTTCCGACTATCCTGTCGACTTTAACGACGTGAGGGGGCAAGAGCATGCCAAGCGAGCACTCGAGGTGGCCGCGGCGGGGGGTCACAACATCCTCCTCATCGGTCCCCCCGGGTCGGGGAAGACCATGCTGGCCAAGCGCCTCCCGACCATTCTCCCACCCCTAGGTCTGGAGGAGGCGATCCAGACCACCAAGATCCACAGCGTCGCCGGTCTCCTTCCCTCGCGAAGCCCCCTCATTGCGATCCGACCTTTCCGGACGCCTCACCACACCATCTCCGACGCCGGCCTGATTGGCGGTGGGAACATCCCCCGTCCCGGTGAGGTGAGCCTGGCCCATCACGGGGTCCTCTTTTTGGACGAACTCCCGGAGTTTAAACGACACGTCCTCGAGGTGCTCCGCCAGCCGCTCGAGGACGGCCAGGTCACCATCGCCCGGGCCATTACTTCCCTCACCTATTCGGCCTCCTTCATGCTGGCCGCGGCGATGAACCCATGCCCGTGCGGGTACTTGACGGATCCGCAGCGGGAATGTGGCTGTTCGCACGGAGAGATTCAGCGCTATCTGAACAGGATCTCGGGCCCCCTCTTGGACCGAATCGATATCCACATCGAGGTTCCTCCCCTCCGGTATCGGGACATGACGGCGGAAACGGCCGGGGAGCCATCGACGCCTATCCGGGAGCGGGTGAGACAGGCTCGGCTGCTTCAGGCCGAGCGCTTCAAAAAAAGCAAGATCTTTTGCAATGCAAACATGGGTCCGAAACAGATTCGCCGCTACTGTCAGGTGGCAGAGAAGGGGCAACGCCTCTTGGAGACCGCGATGGAGCGGTTGGGGTTCAGCGCCCGCGCGTACGATAGAATCTTGAAGGTGGCTCGCACGATTGCCGACCTGGCCGAAGAGGAGACCATCCGCCCGGAGTACATCGCCGAGGCCATCCAGTACCGCAGCCTGGATCGCGGAATGGGGGGGGGTTGAACTATGGGTGCCGTTCCAGCCAAGTGTCTTCAGTGTAAGGCAGATCTGCGTTACGATTTGGCCCACCTGCGCTACCGGTGTCCCGCGTGCGATGCGGGTGAGACACGAAGAGAGAGTGCAGTGGGTGCAGCAGGTGCAGAAGGTGCAGCACGTGAAGCACGTGAAACACGTGAAGCAATCGGTCCTCCCGCGGATGCTTGGCGAGAACGAGGCGAAGCGTTAGGGCGCGGCGCGGCCCGCCTCCTGCGCTTGGTCGAGCGGTGGCTGGGCAAATGAGGGGGGTGCCCTGGCGAGCGCATTTCAGGGCATGCCCACGCGACCCCCTTGCAATTCTCCCGATCGTGGCGGTCCTCCTCCTCATTATCGTCCCCGTGATGGTGGCCACGGTCGGCATCGCCCAAGAGGTCCGTCAGGGGCAGGGCGTTCTGGAACGCCTGGTTTTCCTTCCCGCGCAGAACCAATTCGAGATCATCCTCCAGGAGGCAGCGGGAAAGCGGACCCTGACCGCGGACAACCGCGTCGTACTCATCAAACTCGACTCCAGAGTGTCGAAAGACCCTCAGACAGCCGCATTGGCCCGCCACGGACCGGTCGTCCTCTATCAGTGGGAGCATCAACCACGGATCAAGAAGCCCTACCTCCGCAGGGTCGTAGTCATCTTTGCCGATGTTGCGCAACTGAAGGCCTTCCTGACCACACCCTAAATCCGACGACCGCTGACCGATGACGGCTCGACTGTCTTCGACCCTGAGGCTCAGACCCGAAGGGAGCTCGCCGAAGTCCGATGACCGACGACTGCGAAAACCGTTGACCGATGACCGGTGTGCGATGACCGACGACCGTGAGAACCGATGACCGCGGACCGGTGACCGACGACCGTGAGAGGCGAAAAGGCTTTTCCGCCATCGGTGGTCGACCAACGGTTGGCGGATTGGGGATGTGGAGTCTCCCTGCCAGTTGCGGTATGCTAGGCAGGAAGCAAGATCGACGGGCCGAGAGGAGGGACCATGCTTCAGGGGCAACAACAGGCGACCCTCAAGGGGGTCAAAGCCTTCGAGATTCACGGGCAGACTTACTACGATATCCTCTATGAGCTTGAAGGAGGGGAGCGCGGAACGGGCCGCGTCGCGCCGGAGGTGATCTACGCCCATCCCAGAGCAGGGGACCAAGTGGTGCTGCACTTTGTCATGGGTATGGTGACCCAAGTGGAGCGGGTGCTGGGATGAAGGACTTCGCAGCTCGAGTGGGGGGGCTCGATGTCGAGGGAGCTTTTGAGGTCTTGGTTCGGGCGTCTGCGCTTGAGCGCGCGGGGCGTACGATCATCCACCTCGCGCGGATCGCCACCTCCCTGGCACGGCTCGGACCATGAAGCGCGGCTTGCGATCCCTCGGGATCGCCATTCTGGTTCTCGGCGTCGGGGCCTGCGCCAAAAGCGAGGGTCGCTCTCCCGAGGTGGTCACGGCCGCCATCGACACCAACCCCATCAGCCTCGATCCGCGGGTCGCCACTGATGCCCTTTCCCTTCATGTAATTGGGTTGCTCTTCAATGGTCTCGTCCGTGTGGATGAACACTTCCAAATCGTCCCGGATCTGGCAGAGCGATGGGAGCACCCCGACGAGCGAACGTACATCTTTCATCTGCGCCGGGGGGTGTGGTTCCACCACGGACGGGAACTCACCGCCGAAGATGTCCGGTATACCTTCGAATCCTTGAGGACCGTCGGTTCGGCCCACGCTGCCGTCCTGGATGAGCTTCAAAAGATCCAGGTTCTGGACCGGTATCGGGTGGCCTTCCATCTGAAGCGTCCCTTTGGTCCTATCCTTTACCATCTGACGATGGGGATTGTCCCGGCGGACAGAGCGCGCGGGGAGAGTTTTGGTCAAGAGCCGGTCGGGACAGGCCCATTTCAATTCAACCGATGGGAGCAGGATGACCGGGTCGAGGTGAAGGCGTTTGCCGACTACTTTGATGGCAAGCCCCGGATCGAGCGGCTCAGCCTTCGGGTGATCCCGGATGCAACGATTCGCTTCTTCGAACTGAAGAAGGGGACCATCGATCTCCTCCTGGGATCGCTGCCGCCGGAGGTCATGCCCTTGGTGGAAGCGCTGCCGGGGATCCAGGTGGCCAGGGTCCCTTCCAGTAACTACACCTACCTGGGCTTCAACCTCCGGGACCCGATCCTCAGTGACGTGCGGGTTCGCCGGGCCATCGCCCACGCCATTGACCGCAAGGGGCTCATCACCCATTTGCTCCGGGGCGAAGCCATCCAGGCCACCGGGCTCCTCTCTCCTCAGCACTGGGCGTACGAACCGCATGTGAAGATCTTCCCGTACGACCCGGAAAAGGCAAGGCGTCTTTTGGATAACGCCGGCTACCCTGCACAAGGAGGCATGCGGTTTAGGCTGACCTTCAAGGCGACAACCAGCGAGCTCAGCCGGGCCATCGCCGAGGCAATTCAATATCAGCTCTCGCAGGTTGGAATTCGGGTCGAGATCCGGAGCTACGAGTGGGGGACATTTTACGCCGATATCAAGTCAGGAAATTTCCAGCTCTATGTCCTTACGTGGGTCGGCATCACCGACCCTGACTATTACCACTACATCTTTCACTCGGCCTCCGTCCCCCCCCAAGGGGCCAACCGGGGTCACTATCACGACGCCGAGGTGGACCGCCTCCTCGTGGCCGGACGTGAGACAGCGGACTGGTCGAAGCGCAAGGCGGCCTACAGCCGGATCCAGCAGATCCTGGCGAAAGACCTCCCCTATGTCAGTCTCTGGCACGAGGTCCGGTCGACAGCGTACAAGGCGCGGATCCTGGGGTTTGCTCCTATGCCGGGGGGCGACTTTACCTCCTTGAAAGACGTCCGGCTTGCAAGTGAATAATGCGGTTCAGGGTTGATGGTTTATAGTTCATGGTTTAAGAATCAAAATCCCGGTTTTTTCTGAACCCTGAACTCTGAATTGTGAACCATGAACCCGCGTGAGCGACGGTGATGGCGCGATATCTCCTAAGACGGTTACTCCTCCTTCTACCGGTGGCGTGGGGCGTCTCCACGCTCGTGTTTCTTTTGATCCACCTGACCCCGGGGGACCCGGTAGAGGTAATGTTGGGCGAGACCGCCCTGCCTGCCGCGAAAGAGGCACTCCGCCATAGCCTCCGACTGGACCAGCCACTCCCGGAACAGTATCTCCAATTCCTTCAGGGGCTGGTGACCGGGGATCTCGGCACGTCTCTCTTTTCCCGGGAGCCGGTCTTGACCAGGATCGTGAAGGCGCTTCCCGCCACGATCGAGCTCGCGGTGGCGGGTCTCGCAATCGCCCTCATCATCGCCCTCCCCCTCGGAATCTTGGCCGCGGTGAGGCAGGACACTGGCCTCGACCACGGGAGCCGATTCGTGGCCCTCCTGGGGGTCTCGATCCCCAACTTTGTGCTCGGGCCGCTCTTGATCCTCGCCTTTGCGATTCAACTCGACTGGCTTCCGGTGTCGGGTCGTGGGGGCTTCTCACATCTCGTTCTTCCCGCCTTGACCCTCGGGATGGCCTTGGCTGGGATTCTCTCCAGGATGGTGCGGGCGAGCCTGCTCGAGGTCTTGGGCCAGGACTATATCCGGGCGGCCCGGGCCAAGGGGCTTTCAGAGAGACAAGTGATCCTCCGTCACAGCCTGATGGCTGCCTTGATTCCCGTCATCACCATCCTGGGGCTTCAGTTCGGGGCGTTGCTCGCTGGGACGATCATTACTGAGACCATTTTTGCGTGGCCAGGTTTGGGGCGGCTCACACTCGAGGCAATTCACGCCCGGGATTATCCGCTGGTCCAGGGGTGTGTGCTGGTCATTAGTTTTGGGTACGTCATCGTCAATGCGATGACGGATATGGTGTATGCGTACGTGGACCCCCGGATCCGCTATGGATAGCAACCATCAGCGGTCAACAATCAACAGCGCAAATTTCGGATTGGGGACTTCGAGTCGTGAGCGGTTCGGCCGAGCTCACCGTCGAGGCCCTCAGTCGAACGATTGCGGATTTGGGATTTGGAAGGAATGCAATTGATTTTCAATTCGAAATCCGAAATCGAAAATTCGAAATTACAAGACTGGCGAGGGCTGACAGCTGACAACAGACAGCGAAATTGTTGTGAGAACCATGGTGGGCATGCGTAAGAAGAAAACGTGGCCCGTGGGTCTTCTGTTGATTGCGGGTGTCATGCTCTGTGCATTGCTGGCACCGGTTTTGGCCCCCTATTCTCCTACGGAGCAGCTATTGGCCGAGGGGCTCGAGGGGCCGAGTCTCACGCACCTATTCGGCCAGGATCGCCTGGGCCGGGACCTCCTCTCTCGGACCCTGTACGGGGCTCAGATCTCCATGTGGGTGGCGACGGTGGCGATCAGTATCTCTTTGGGAATCGGGCTGTTGATTGGGGCAGTGGCAGGCCACCTTGGGGGGTGGATGGACGAAATCCTGATGCGTCTCGTGGACATAGTGCAGGCATTCCCGGGAATTCTCTTGGCCATCGCCTTTGCGGCCATCCTGGGGCCGAGCATCACCAATGTGGTGATCGCCCTGTCTATCATCGGCTGGACCGGATATGCCCGGCTCACCCGCGGCCAGATCCTGGTGGTCCGGGAGATGGAGTTCGTGGCGGCGGCGAGAGCCTTGGGGGGGCGGGACATACGAGTGATCCTCCGCCATCTGCTACCGAATATCCTTGGACCCATCGT
>VRUN01000073.1 GCA_019456075.1 Candidatus Methylomirabilota bacterium | reverse complement strand
GGCTTTGCACCTCCCGAAGGTAGACTTATACTAGTGCCGTTCCACTTCGCACGCATGTACCACATTTGATCAACGCGCGCCGCGGTAACCGTCATGAGCGTGCGTAGCAACACGTGTGCTAGAAATAGGTGGAACGGCACTAGCTACCAGCCTAGAGGGGAGTACCGTGGAGTTGCGAATCGAAGATCTGCTCAAGCTCTACTATTATCTTCGCTTGACCCGGGGCCTGGAGGACCGGGTCATCAAAATGTATCGCCAGGGAAGGATCGTGGGTGGGTGCTATGTCGGTACCGGCGAAGAAGCGATCTCCGTGGGGAGCGCGTGTGCCCTGGCGCCTGATGATGTCGTTGCTCCATCCCACCGAGGCCTCGGTGTGCATCTCGTGAAGGGGGTCGAGCCGAAGGAATATATGGCCCAGTATCTGGGACGGCGAGCGGGGCCCACGCGGGGCAAGGATGGCACTATTCACTTCGGTGACATCCGTCGCCACATTATCGGATTCATCAGCCCTATGGCCGACGGGATCCCTGTCGCCGCGGGTGTGGCGCTGGCCTTTAAGATCCGACGGGAGCCTCGAATCGCCGTGGCCTATTTTGGGGATGGAGCCTCGAGCCGCGGAGACTTTCATGAAGGACTCAACTTCGCCGCGGTTCTCAAACTCCCTGTCGTCTTTATCTGCAATAATAATCAGTACGCGTACTCCGTCCCGCTTTCCCGACAGATGGCGGTTTCGCACGTGGCCGATCGCGCCACGGCTTACGGCTTCCCCACTCAGATCATCGATGGCAACGATGTCCTGGCCGTTACCCACGCCACCGAGGAGGCAGCGGCCCGTGCCCGCGGTGGTGGAGGCCCCTCTTTTATCGAGTGCAAAACCATGCGAATGCGAGGCCATGCGGAACATGATGACGCGTCCTACGTTCCTCGAGAACTTCTCGAGGAGTGGCGTCGACAAGACCCCATTCAGCGCTTCGAGGGTCACCTCCGCGAGCGCGACGTGCCGGAAGAACAACTGAAAGCAGTCGAAACCCGGGTTCTCAAGGAGATCGAGGAGGCGGTCGAGTTTGCTGAAAAGAGCCCACCGCCCGATCCCTCGGAGGCCCTCGAGGGGGTTTTTGCCGCATGAGGTACTGCTCCACCGGTACCAAGCCGTCGGGCTCAAGATCAGTCCCTGTCAGAACAACACCGCCCCTGCTACTGCTCACGCCTACACGGTGAGGGACGATGGCGGAGATCACATACCTGGAGGCAATCCGCCAGGCCCTATGGGAGGAGATGGACCAGGATGAACGGGTCTTCCTCCTAGGAGAGGATATCGGAACTTACGGAGGCGCCTTTAAAATCACCCGAGGCTTTTTGGAAAAGTTCGGTGAGGACCGTGTCATCGACACCCCCCTGGCCGAGTCAGGGTTTGTGGGCGCGGCCATTGGTGCCGCCCTCATGGGTATGCGTCCGGTCGTGGAGATGCAATTTGCCGATTTCATCGCCTGCGCTTTTGACCAGATTGTCAATATGGCCGCCAAGCAACACTATCGCCTCGGGGAACCCGTCCCGATGGTCATCCGAGCCCCTTACGGGGGACGGCTCCATGCCGGCCCCTTCCATTCGCAGTGCCCAGAGGCGTGGTTTGTCCATTCTCCCGGTCTCAAAGTAGTCGCCCCTTCTACGCCGAACGACGCCAAGGGACTCCTCAAGGCAAGTATCCGAGATCCCAACCCGGTAATCTACTTTGAGCATAAGTATCTGTACCGCCACGCCAAAGGCGATGTCCCCTCTGAAGAGTACGTCCTTCCTTTGGGTCAGGCGGACGTTAAGCGGGAGGGGAGCGAGATCACCTTGATCACCTACGGGGCGATGGTCCAGCAGGGGCTCGAAGCGGCTGATCAGATGAGTGGGCAGGGAATAGAGGTCGAGCTCGTCGATCTCAGGACCCTCTACCCGTACGATACAACCACGATTCTCGCCTCGGTGAAAAAGACTGGAAAGGTGCTCATCGTCCATGAAGCCCCTCAGGTCTGCGGGATTGGGGCCGAGATCGCCGCCATGATAGCGCAGGATGCCTTCCCCGATCTCGACGCTCCCGTGACGCGACTCACCGCTCCCCACACTCCCGTCCCGTTCAGCCCCCCGCTCGAGGATTTCTACCTTCCGAACGCCGCGAAGATCGCGGCCAAGCTGAAGGACCTCGCCTCTTACTAGTTGACCGATGACCGACCACCGACGACCGATCACAGACGACCGACGATCGCTGACCGACGACCGTGAGAACACTTTACGGTCATTGGTCATCGGACAATGGTCATCGGGGTGTGTGTAATGGCTATCGAAGTGGTGATGCCCCAGATGGGACAGAGCGTTGCAGAAGGGACCGTCCTCCAATGGTTCAAGCAGGAAGGGGAACGGGTGAAAAAGGATGAACCCCTCCTCTCCATCAACACCGATAAGATCGATGTCGAGATCCCATCGCCTGGAGCGGGAATCCTCTCTCGGATCCTCGTTCACGATGGAGAGACGGTGCCGGTGGGGACGAACCTGGCGACGATCGACACCGCGGAACCAGGCCAACCGGTCACCGCAATCCCATCATCGGCGCCACCTGTGGAGGCAGTGCGGATCTCTGATAAGACACGCGATTGGTATTCGCCCGCTGTCCTCGAGCTTGCAAAGCGGCAGGGTCTGGAGCTTTCGGAACTCGAAAAGGTCTCAGGGACAGGCCGGGGAGGCCGGGTGACCAGGCGGGACATCCTGACTTATCTTGAACAACGGCAAACGGTCGATGCCTCTCCAGCGCAGGAGGAGGTCATTCCTTTCACTCCGATGCGCCGAGCGATCGCCGAGCACATGGTGCGCAGCAAGCAAACGGCCCCGCATGCCACCGCGATCATCGAAGTGGACATGACCGCCATCGCCGAGTTCCGAGAACGAGAGAAGGACGCTTTTGCGGAGCGCTGGGGGTGCACTTTGACTTTCCTCCCGTTCATCATTCAGGCCACGGCGAGCGCCTTGAAGGCCTATCCCTGGCTGAATGCCTGGGTCCATGAGGATCGGATCGTTCTCAAGCGGGAGTTCAATATTGGGATCGCGGTCGCCTTGGCGGAGGGTCTCATCGTTCCGGTCCTCAAAGGCGTGGAAAGGCTCGGTGTTGCCGAGATCGCCCAGGCGAGTGACGCCCTTGCCCGCCGGGCCAGGGAGAAGAGACTTACCCCAATAGACGTACAGGGGGGGACGTTCACGGTGAACAATCTCGGAGTGTCCGGCATTCTCCTGGCCACCCCGATCATCGTTCAACCGCAGACGGCCACTTTAGGCATCGGGGCAGTCACCAAACGGCCGATCGTGGTTGGAGATGACGTCACCATCGGTTCAATGGCCTACTTCTGTCTCTCGTTCGATCACCGCACCATCGACGGCGCCGTGGCTGGCCCGTTCTTGGAGAAGCTCAAAACGATCCTCGAAGCATTCGCCCCGCCTTAAAAATGATATGGGCGGGACACGCGTCCCGCCCTTTTCATCTGACCCGGACACGCCGGGTCAATTTCACGTCCCTCACCCAGTTGGTGCACAGCCGGAGCCTGCTCCCATCGACCCGGAAAACCCCGCCGCGGTCTGCATGCTAAAAGCAGAGAACTGCTTCACCACATCCATGCTCTGACAGGTCGGGCAGCGTACGGATGCCTCCTGCCTCCTCACGAACTGCTCGAAGAAACTCCCACAACCCTGACATACATATTCAAAGATCGGCATACTCTCTCCTGAAATTACCGGTGGAGCTCCCGAATCACATGCTTGAGTTCAGGTAAGATCAGCCGCTCAACGGCCAACCGCACCGCCTTGGCCGATCCTGGAAGACAGAAGATAATCGTTCCCCGAGAGCTTCCAGCGGTGGCCCGACTCATGACGGCTGCCGTTCCCACCTCGTGAAAGCTGAGGTGACGGAAGAGCTCGCCGAAGCCGTCCAGCGACTTGTCGAAAAGTGGGGTCACCGCCTCAATCGTAACATCCCGGGGGCCGAGCCCGGTCCCCCCCGTGGTAACGATACACCCCACCTTTGCCTCCACCAATCTTATCACATTGTCCCGAACAGCCTCGAGGTCATTTTTCAGCAGCCGATAGCTGACCAGCCGGTGTCCCGCCTCCTGCATGCGATTCTGGATAAACGTCCCCGACTCATCCTCGGCCTCGGTCCGACTGTCGCTGACGGTAACCACGGCAAAGGAAATCGGCCCGATCCCCTCCGCGTCTCGTTTGTGCTCTTCTACACCCATGAGACTTCGAGTGAAATGAGAACGTCAGGCGTCAAAGAGAAGGAGCGGCGTTCCCCCTCGACCGGTCAAGAAAGGATTGTGGGCCCGCTCCTCGCCGATAGTGGTCGGAGGCCCATGCCCGGGATAGACCACGGTCTCGTCGGGAAGGGAGAGGAGTTTGCTTCGGATGGAGGCCAGGAGGACTTCCAAGGACCCCCCCACCATATCGGTTCTCCCGATCGAACGGGCGAAGAGCGTGTCCCCGACGAAGGCTGCTCCATCCCCGTACAGGCAAATCCCTCCAGGCGTATGGCCCGGCGTGTGGAGGACCTGCATGCGACTCTCCCCGATCGCCACTTCATCCCCCTCGGTGAGCAGGCGATCAGGAGGGGGAGGGGTGGGGACCTGAAATCCAAAGGTGAGGGCCTGTTGGGCTGCCTGCTGCATTATGGCCACATCCTCTCGGTGAATCAGGACGGGCGCACCGGTCTTCGCCTTAAAAAAGGCATTCCCGCACACATGGTCAAAGTGGCCGTGGGTGTTGACGATAGCACAGAGCTCGAGACCCTCCTCAAGGACAACATCGTAGATGCCCTCACTCTCAAGCCCTGGATCGATGAGCAGTGCCTGCCGGCTCCCCTTGTCTACGACAAGGTAGGCACCCGTCTCGAGAGGACCAATCGTGAAGCTGAGAACCTTCACGCTTTCCCCTTGCGGGAGACGCTCGGCCCCCTCGATATCTGGAGGTCGCTGTGGTGGCGCCGAACTACTCTCCCGGCGAACCCCCCGGGCCGTCTGTCCGCTGGAGGGTGATCTCCTCTAAGATTTTCGAGATGGTAAAGTAGTCCACCCCGGTCATGGCCGATATCCTCAGGAGGTCCCGCTCGGTCACCTTTCCCTCCTGCTGATAGATATCGAGCAGCCGCTGGCGAACGCCTTGCTCTGCCCCGCTATCCATGTTTGATACCACCTTTGATTTGTATGACTGAGTAGACAAAGACATCCCTATCTCGCGGCAGGGGCATTCTCGCGCACCCTCGCCACGAGGTGCGGAAGAATCGCTAGCACGCTATCAATATCTTCTTCACGAGTAAACCGCCCTAAGGAGAACCGGAGGCTCCCTTCCACGTGCTCCGGGCTGAGTCCCATCGCCCGCAACACGTGGGAGGGTTGCAGGCTCCCGACGTGACAGGCTGAGCCCGCCGAGACCGCAATCCCCTCGAGGTCGAGCGCCACTACCAGCGTCTGGGCCTCTACTCCTTCGAAAGTCAGATTGCTCGTGTGGGAGAGGCGAGGACCCTTCTGAGCATTCACCCTCACCCCTTCGATCCGGGCCAATACTCCTGCCTCGAACCGGTCTCGGAGCTTGCCCATTCGTTCTCCCTCGCCAGGCATTTCGAGGAACATCAGTCGCGCGGCTTCTGCGAGGCCGACGATCGCCGGAACATTCTCGGTCCCGGCCCGGCGACCCCGTTCCTGCCCTCCCCCTCGAAGGAGTGATTGCAATCGCACCCCCCTTCTCACGTACAAAGCCGCAACCCCCTTCGGACCATAGATTTTGTGGGCGGAGAGGGAAAGAAGATCAATCTTACAGTGCCGAACATCGAGCGGAACTTTTCCGAATGACTGGACCGCATCCGTATGGAAGAGAACTCCCCGCTCTTTCGTAATTGCTCCGATATCGGCGAGGGGGAAGAGCACGCCCACCTCGTTATTGGCGTGCATGAGGGAAACCAGAATTGTGTCCGGGCGGATGGCCCGGCGGAGCTGTTCGAGGTCGAGAACCCCATGCCCGTTCACCGGGAGATACGTTACCGAAAAGCCCCCCCTCTCGAGCGCGGTGCAGGTTTCGAGGACAGCGGCATGCTCTACTGCTGAGGTGATTATGTGTCTCCCGCGCTCCTGATAGGCGAAGGCCGTTCCGGCAAGGGCCAAATTGTCTGCTTCGGTCCCGGAGGAAGCAAAAACCACTTCATCCTTATCCGCCGTCCCCAGAAGTCCGGCAACCGTCTCCCGGGCCTGCTCCAAAGTCGCCTTTGCCTCTCGCCCCAAGGCATGCGCGGCGCTCGGATTGCCGAATGCCCCCTCAAAGTACGGGCGCATCGCCTCTCGCACCTGCGGATCAACAGGGGTCGTAGCGCTATAGTCCAGATAGATACGAGATCCCATGGGAGACCTCTACAAAAAAGGCCGCCCCTCGGCGGCCCTGGAATCTCTTCCCCCCTGTACTAGTCGTCATCACGCGCTAGAGATAGTGTCCCGGGGCAACCGTGTCGACCTTGCGCTGTTTCTCCTCGGCCCGCGGAAGGGGCCGGACGGCG
>VRUN01000072.1 GCA_019456075.1 Candidatus Methylomirabilota bacterium | reverse complement strand
ACATTGGACATGGCCCTGGGGAAGAGCGTACTTCCTTCTGGAACGCTTCCTTAAATTCGTCTAGCTTCTTGGCAAGCTCGCCCTGCTTAAGCTCCTCCTGACTGATTGCCTTTCCGTTGGCGGGATTTTTCTCCTGACGTTTCCGCCTCGAAGAAGATTGCCGATGCTTGTTGAACTTGACGACTTTTCCCACCTTGCTTCTCCTTCCCCCGAGGGCTACAGTAGGGGCAACCCCGCTTCTCATTTTGGTTGCGTATAGGTTGCGGATTCGTGTCACGATTTGCGCGGATTTGCGTTGTCCTGCATCCCTAAGTCTGCTAACTGGTTGAATTAGTCGTATTCACTCCTCATATTCCTGTTGAGTCCCGAGAGGTCAGTCCGATCTAGATACCGGGTCTTCTGATCCGGGGGGACCGGGTACTCCCGGAGCGGGAACGACAGGCTCTCCGGATGCCGCCAAGGGGCGGCCGGAGAGTTGGTCACGGGAACCGGCCACCGCAGTGGAAAGATCGGAGGGGTCACTCGGGACTCATTCTTTTGGGTCAATCCCAAACCTCTCCAGAAGCTTTCGATAATCCCGCCCGTACAAGATCTTCAGATTCACCGTCGGATAGAGCTCCCGCAGCCTTCGGATCTTTCGATTCTTCTTCGTCACGAGGTCCTGCTTGAGGGTCGTGAGTTCGATGAAGAGGTCGAACTGGGGGAGATAGAAATCGGGGGTGAAGCTCTCGGTCACTTCGCCGCCGCCGTCCCGCTCCAGGGGAAAGCTCTTCGGCTCGTACTGCCACTCGATCTGGTAGAAGTCCAGAATGCGGGCAAATTCGGCCTCGCTCGCGTTGGCAAAGGGGGCCCGCGTCTCGGTGGCCTGCACCTCGAAGGCCGAATTCTCTTCGGCCCCGTGGAGGATCTCTTGAAACCGATCGAGGAGGGTAATGGGGATCTCGAGCCGTTCCTCCCCTGGGACCCATTCCCCTTCATGCGTTTGCCGGAAGAGCTGAATGTCGATCCCCCCGTCGGTGAGGAAGATGCGGATCTCCTCGCCGGGACACCGCTCCAGGCGTTCGATCAGCTCCCTGCGTCCCTCCATCTGCATCCGTTAGGAACCCGTCCGGCGCGCCCCCCGCCCCCGCCGAGGCGCCCCCCCCACGGCCACACCGTACTCGGCGTTGAGCGGGATCCCCTTTTGACACAAGGGACACTCTTCGCGCACATAGGTGGGAAAGTTCTGGTTCACCAGCGCGAAGAAGGGGGAGTGAAATTTGACCCTCGTGTTCCGGTTCCAGAGGCTTCCAATCCCGACCACACGGCCTTCCCGCTCTTCCACCAGCCGGATCAACGCCCGGATGGTGGAACCGGTGGTCAGGATATCCTCGACTATCAACGCCGAGGAACCGCGGTACAGAAAGGGGGAAAACTCGCGGGGAAGCGTCACTTCGGTCTTCCCTTCTTTCCCTTTTCCCTTCACCGCGTACAGCAGCTTGGGGCGAGATGGATGCGCCCCGGCGACACAGTTCCCCAGAATGGTGGCACCGATCCCTGAGGTCAGGACCACATCCACAGGGGATGCGGCAAAATGCTGGGCGATGATGTCTCCCAGTCCCTCGGTAAATGCCGGCTCCGTGGTCACGAGCCGCTTTTCCACATACTCCCGCGCATGCCGACCCGACGAGATGACGAAGTGATCGTTCGTCAGGTACGCCCCGGTCCGCATGATGACCCCGCGATTAATCCGCTCGAGAACCTCTGCCTCCATTGGCCTCTCCCTCCATCGCGCTCCGTCTCTTTTCGCGCATTCCTGAAACTCACAAATCCGCAGGATCGATGAAGACACGCTCGTCCTTCTGCATCTCTTCGCGCGCAAGTACTCGCACATACATGGTCATCCCTACCCGCAACGCTTCTCGAGGGATGAAGGCACTCAACGGATCCCCGGGGGCATACGGCAGGATGAGGGTTCCGTCCGTGGCCGCGATCATGGCCTGGGCGGCGCTCAGCCCCTCCATCAGCGTGTCCGGATCTCGCCACCCCAGGGGATAGAGAAAGAATGGACGAATGCGGGCCTCGGGTTCCCCGCCGCGAAATGTCACCTGCGTCACCTGGGAGTAGTCCCAGAGGCCGAAACAGACGGCCCACCTCCCTCGCACCCGCTTTCCGTAGAGTCCCTGCCAACCCAGAGGGGTCAGCCGATCGAGTGTCCTGTTCAGGGTTACCGGATCCCAGGGAGGGGTAAAATCGTATAGCCGGTAGGTCGCTTCCAAGAGGGAGGTCACTTCCTCGTCTCGCTCCGTGATCTGCTCAAAACCGTGAGGCTCGGCCCCAGCCGACCCAGAGAGGACGGCAAGGGCGCGCCGTGTGAACGGGATATTCCCCCGCCGTTCCACAAAAGATTCCGACGCCGTATTTCCCTCGATGACCCAGGAGTAAGCCCCGCTGATGCCCGCATCGCGGATCGCACCCACGAGGAAGTCGGCGATCCGGCCTGCCAGCCCCCGTCGGCGATGGGTCGGACTCACCCGGAGATCATAAAAGTAGGCCCAGCGACCCCTGGTCCCACTGACCTGAAGGTGCTTGACGGTCACGCCTCCGACGCCGATAATCGTCCCTCCCTCCTCGGCCACACACATGCGGAAGTCCTCGTAAGCCAAGGAGCGGGCAAAAAAATCGGGGGAGCGATCAAAGACGAGCTGGATCTCTCCCCCCATGACACACTGCTGGTCCAGGTCGATGAGGGCCTGATTATCCTCTTTTCGAGCGTCCAGGACGATAACCTCGGCAGCCAATGAATTGCTCTACTCCCCTCCTCTCCCGGAGGCCCCTTCTGCACCGAAACCCCCATACCCTTTTCTTATCATAAGATAGGAGGGGGGGTCAAGGTTTCCCAGCCCCTTCCTGAGTCCGCCCGAGCGAGCGACCGATCAGGAATACCCCCAGCACAGGCAAGAAGCCTGTCAGACCGAACATGCCCCAATACCCGATCCACCCTGCGACGACGCCCATGGTCATGGGGCCAAGACTCATCCCGAGGACGATGGCACTGCTGAAGAGGCCCAGCACGCGTCCCCGACGTCCGGGTTCCACTTGATCCACGAGGAGTGCGGCCAAGGTGGGATAGAGCACGCCGTGGGCGCAGCCGGTCAGGCCCCCGACCCAGAACATGGCCCGGAGTGGGCCTGGCCAGAGCAGGAGGAAGATCCCGAGGGCAAAGATGCATAGCGCAGGCATCACTACCTGCCACCGCCCCCAAACATCCGCCCAGCGCCGACCGAGGACCCGGATTCCGATTGCCGCGCAGGCATACGCGACATAGAACCCCCCCACTCTCTCGACCCCCCCTACTCCCTTCGCAAAGGGCGGGAAGAAGGCAAAGAGGGTCCCGTGGGAGACCCCGAAAATGACCGAAATAAGTAAGGGAAGAAAGAGCATTGCTGGCCTGATCCCACCCCATCCATGGGTAGTTGCGGGAAGGACTTCGGGAGGCTTCAGGATCGCAACGACTAAAAGACCGCCCAGCGAGAAGAGGGAGGCGACGAGGAAAAAAGTCTGATACCCGTAGGCCTGAATCACGAGCTCACCCAAGGCGGGGGCGGCACCCATTGTGATGAGACCAGAGATCCCAAAGATGCCCATGGTTTCGGCCCGATGCTTGGGAGGGGCAATCTCGGCAATCAGGGTCAGGTTGGCCACGAAAAAGGCGGAGTAGCCGAAACCCTGGAGAATGCGGAGAACGGAAAAGAGAGGGCTGAGTTCCGTCACGAAGGCGAAGGCGGCTGAGGCCACGAAAGCCGTCGCACCCCCCAGCAGGAGAAACGGCTTGCTCCCGAACCGTTCAACCCACCTCCCCACCACAGGCAAAAAGATGAAGGCAGCCAGACTGTACACCCCCATGATCCATCCGATGCGGGCTTCCGCACCGCCGAGTTCGGCGATGTAGAGGGGGAGGAGATTGAAAGCACTAATCGTGGAGAAAAAGAGGAAATTGGCTGCCGCGGCCTGCCAGAAGACTGGACGAGATATGCCGGGAGAGAGAGGGAGCAGCCTCACCGGCTCTTCGCGTCGGGGGTCATCCAGACCCCACGGAGGGGAGCAGGTGGGGAAGGAGCTCCTTGATTCGCTGGACCATCCGAGGCGGAGCGGCATCCTTGCCCTTATTGAGGTACAGTGCTGGGGCACACTGCTCGGTCATCCGGCGAATCGACTCGTCCGCCCGAACGGCCGAAACGAACAGAATCGGGACCGGGTCGGGCAGATCGAATCCCTTCTCCAGAGCCCGGAGCGCCAGGGCGGCCACCGGGCCATCCATCGGTTTCATCAGGATATCGAGGAGGATTAATGAAATCGGGCGTTGTTTGCGGAAGCGTCGGGCGCATTCGGTCAAAAGAGCCGGGCCACTCTCGCAGGCAATGACCTCCTTGCCCACCTTCTGCTCGATCAAGATGTCGCTCAACAGCGTGCGAAAGAGGAGCTCGTCGTCAGCCAACACGATGCAATCGAGCACCGCACCGATGGTGATCCGGCCCTTCTCCAATGTGAAGCCGCAGTAGGCGCATCGGAGCTCGATCTGCTCCGCCCGCTCGACCTTGTAGGTGGGAGTCTCCTCACCGCAGCTCAAACAGTAGAGAGATTGGGGCTGTCCAGCCGCTGTCATGAAACTTTGACCCCCTCGTGCTCAACGGTAAGGACCTTGACCTCTGACTGCATGCCCTTTCTCGCCCAGGCTTCTGCCATCTCTCCCCCGACCGTTTCGGCCCCCCGATCCACCAGGGCAACGAGGGTGGACCCGGCTCCACTTAAAAAGGCCGCTAACGCCCCGGCCCGACGGGCCGCGTCCAGCACCTCGTCCATCCCCGGGATCAGCTTGGCCCGGTACGGTTGATGAAGTCGGTCCCGGGTGGCCTCATCGAGGAGGCTCAGATCGCCTGCAGCCATGGCTGCCACCAACAGCGCCGCGCGTCCCACGTTATGGACCGCATCGGTAAGGGGGACCTGCGCGGGAAGAGCCCGGCGGGCCTCTGCGGTGCCCAGCTCCATTTTTGGAATGACTGCGACGACCCTGATCGCGTCCGGAATCGGAATCTTCACGTAACGGATTCCTGCCTCGGCCAGAGACGTAGCAGTGAGGCCTCCCACCAAAGACGGGGTAATGTTATCCGGGTGTCCCTCGAGGGGGAGGGCAAGCCTCAGCACCTCCTCAGGGGCGAGGGCCCGTCCGCTGAGCAGAGCCGCCGCAACCACGCCGCCCAGGCAGGCCGTGGCACTCGAGCCCAATCCTCGCCTCAAGGGGATCTCATTCTTGAGGTGGATTTTGAGACCGGGGGCCTTCACTCCGAGATACGCGAAGGTGGCCTGAGCCGCCCGCAGCACCAAGGATCGCACCCCCACCTTCTGTAGGCGTTCCGCGCCCTCCCCCTCCACGGTCAATTCGACCCCTCGCGAGATTGCTTCCACTTCAACGGTGTTATAGAGGCCGAGTGCCAGACCCAGGACGTCGAAGCCGGAGCCCAAATTGGCGGTCGAGGCGGGGACCCTGACTGTTACCCTGCGCTTTTCGCCCATGCAGGGCTATGTAACAGAGTCTCGCGCGAAAATCAAGGCGAGGGGACCTTCCTACTCCTCCAAGAGGCGCCGAATCATCGCCTCCATCTCGGCATATCCCCCTTCGCCGATCCGGGTGTATCGGATGATTCTTTGCTTGTCGATAAGGTGGAGGGTGGGCCAGTAACGCGTGCGGTACCGCTTCCATGTGGCAAAATCGTTATCGAGGGCGACAGGATAGGGTATCCCCAGGGCCTCGCAGGCCGACTGCACCTTGTCCAGGGGTTTTTCCCATCCAAATTCGGGTGAGTGAATTCCAATGACCACGAGACCCCGTTCCCCGAATCGCTTATGCCAATCCACCAACTGTGGAATGGTGTTCCGGCAGTTAATTCACCCATAGGTCCAAAATTCCAAAAGGATGACCTTCCCCCGAAGATCGGCGAGACGGAGCGGCGCCGAATTGACCCACACGCGGTTGGTCAGCTCGGGGGCTTGCTGGCCCACCAGGGATGCCTCTGCCCCAGGCAGCGAGAGGAATACCATCCCCACGAGGGCGAGCAAAATCCAAGAATAGAAGCTACCTTTCCTTCCCATCGCTTGAACCCGACACCCCGACCGGATCATTCCCGTGACTCTATGATAGCCTGATACCCCATCTGGAAAGGAGAAAAAATGAAAACTCGTTTCGCGATCGACTAGGTGGATTCCGCCTCTCGTCTGTCAACTTCGAGCCGCTTGAGCTTGTAATGGAGTCCTCGCAGACTGATCCCCAACAGGGCGGCCGCCGCCGTCTTGTTCCCCCGCGTCTGCCGTAAGGCCTCGAGGATCAGCGCCTTCTCCATCTCCCGCAGGCTCGATCCCTGCTCCCGCGACGAGCCGGCCTGAAAGACCGGGTGCAAGGCCTGCCGGGGTTGCGCAATATCGATGAAATCCCGGTCCGCCATCACCCCGGCGTGTTCGATGCAGTTCTGCAGTTCCCTCACGTTGCCCGGCCAGGCGTATTGGAGCAACAGCCGCAGCGTCCGCCCCGTCACCCCTCGAATCTTTTTGTCGCTCTGCTGATTGAAGTGGTGCACGAAGTGATCTACCAGGAG
>VRUN01000011.1:10610-36441 GCA_019456075.1 Candidatus Methylomirabilota bacterium | reverse complement strand
TCTTCCGATCTGGTGGGGTTATCGTCGTCGGTCGCACGGGACAAGTGGGCTATGCCTACAACTCACCCTTCATGTCGTGCGCCTTCATCGATGAGACCACCGGGGGTCCGACCCATCTCTCCTGAAAATTCTGCATCGCATCCGTCGGCCCCAAGTGCTATCGTTACAATGCTGCGGTGACCGGCCCTCAGGGGCGTTCGATCAGGATGTCCGAGCCCTCCACCTTGACCCGGTAGCTGGTGACGGGCTCGGGGGCGGGTGGACCAGTCACCTCGCCGGTCTTGACATCGAACTGGGCCCCATGCCACGGACAGGTCACAACGTCCCCCTCGACATCCCCCTCTGAAAGGGGGCCGCCCGAGTGGGTGCAGGTATCTCTGATTGCATAGAAGGTGCCTTCCACATTGAAAAGGGCGATCGGATCTCCCTCCAGTTCTACGAGGATTCCCCTCCCGGCAAGAATATCTTCGGCGTTGGCTACCTTGACGAACTCGCCCATTATTTCCTCCCCTGGAGTGTTTGGCGGCGGATGCTCGACGGTCAACTCGTGAGGAACGATACCAGAGAGATCATGCGATTGGCAAGGGGGGCGTATGAGGCTTGAGGGAAAGGTGGCCCTGATCACCGGAGGGAGTCAAGGGATCGGCAAGGCGGTCGCGGCGGCCTTTACCAGGGAGGGGGCCGAGGTCATCGTGACAGCCAGAGGCCGCGAGGGCCTCGAGGCAGCGGCGGCGGAGATCGAGGCTGGGCGAGGCCGTGTGGTCCTCCTGCAGGCGGATGTGGGCGATCGACAGCAGGTTCAGGGCTTGGCTGGCAAGATCAAGGAGCGGTTCGGGGAGTTGCACGTCCTGGTCAATAACGCGTCTCTCCTCGGCCCCCGGGTGCCTGTCCTTGAGTATCCCGAAGAGGATTGGGAGACAGTGATCGCTGTCAATCTGCATGGACCATTCTTCGTCATCAAAGCGTGTCTTCCGTTGATGGTGGCCGCAGGTGGCGGCTCCATTATCAATGTGAGCTCTGGCGTGGGCCGCGTCGGGAAAGCGCACTGGGGAGCCTACGCCGTCTCGAAGTTTGGGGTAGAAGGGCTGACCCAGCTTCTGGCGGCTGAACTTCGGCCTCTTCAGATCCGCGTGAACGCCGTCAATCCCGGCGGGACGCGGACCGCCATGCGGGCTGCCGCGTATCCCGAGGAGGACCCTCTGACTTTGCCGACCCCCGAGCAGATCACTCCCGTCTTTGTCTTTCTCGCCTCCGACGATTCCCACCACCTCACTGGCCAATCCCTTGAGGCTCGCGATTTTCTTGGTCGCTAATTGGGCTCGTTCGGTGGACAGGTTTACCGCTGACTTTTCAGGGAGAGCTGGCGGGAGGTTTTTGGAGCGTGAAGATCAGGAGGAGGGTTGGCTCGCGTTCGGCGTCTCCGGAGAAGGTCTGGTTCCAGGTGGCGTTGTTATCGTTGATGACGTAGAGCCGACCTTTGACCGGATCGAAGTGAATCCCCTCGTAGTTGGTTCCACCGTTTTGCCGAAACGACTCGGGAAAGTCTGCCCGCTCTCTCTCAGCCTCCTTCACCCGGTCCAAGTTGAGCAGACAGGCTTTGGGTGTGGGGGCGTCCGCGCGCATTTCGCAGATTTTGTTGCCATCGTTCCCCCATCCCCAGACGGTATTCAGGGCGAGGAGACGCACGCCGTGCGGATCGAGCAAGGTCAGGCCGGGCGTTCGGTTGCTCATGACCACGGAGGTGAGGAGAGTGCATTGGAGTTCCGGGAAGCGACAACGGTAGAGTCTCTTCGGCGGCCAACCCCTGCCTTCTTCCAGCGCGAGGACCCCTCCGGGAAAAGCGCTCAGTCCCTCGAGACCGTCGTTGCTACTTTGGTTTTGCCCGGGGATGCAGATGACCTCCTGGGCGATAGCGCGCGAACCGGGGCCGTTTGGATTATCCACGCGGGTGATAAGGACCGCCCGGTAATTTTCCGAAAGCAGGAAAAAGAGGCCACCGGGGACTGCCGCAATCCCTTCCAGGTCCAGACCACGCCGGCGACGGCCCCCGCATCGCCGTAATGCCTCCCGCGTCGATGGGGGGATCTCAAGAGGGACCTCCCGGGCGGTGACCACGGTCTCCTGGCTTGAAAGCTCCAGGCGGAAAATAGCAGTGTTACTCTTGTCCGTTACGGCCCAGAGGGTCCCCCCCAATCCGGTGAGCCCTGAAGCCTCCCGAAGATAGCCACCACTGGGGACCCGGACGTCTCGGACCTCTTCCAGTGTGAAATGTCGTTGACAGGACTCCCCTTCACACGGCAGCGCTGTGCTCGAGAGGCCCAGAGAAAGAACAAACAGGAGCAACAGCTCGGTCGCGCGGCGTCGTCGGATAGGGGAAAAGCGTGAATGCCCGGGACGGTTATCCCGGGCACCCATGGGGGGGTGTCTTGTTCCGTGCATTTAGTTAGACGAGGTGAACCTCGCCCGCTCGCGCTCGAAGGCCTCCTTCCCCGCCTCGTAAGCGGAGATGACGGCCTCCCGTCCCTGCTCTAGCGCATCGTCAACCCGCCCCCGGACGTCTTCGGCGACATCCCCGGCCCGTTCCTGGATGTCTTCGGTCAGCCGGCGGATCCGCACGCGGGTCCGCCTCCCCGATTCCGGGGCGTAAAGAAGCGCGGTGAGGGCTCCGAAAGCCCCCCCCAGCAGAAAGACCAGCATCACGGCTGTCCCGCCCAATCCACGGTTCTCACTCATCGGAAATCACCTCCTCTTCTTCAAAAAGATTTTCCGTAACAGATACCAGCTTCCCGTTTTGAGTCCTACAACCAGCGCCCCAAAAGAGAGCAGGCTGGGATGAAGAGTCGTCTGAATAATATCGCTGGTCTTTTGGATCGTCTTGCCGAAGCCCTCGAGAGCCTCGGCGGTCTCCCCTACCTTGTCCATGTTCTTTTGGACCCCGGCCGAAATCTGGTTCATGTTATGCACCGTTTCGCGAAGCTCGGACGCGGTGCTCTGCAGGTCCCCCTCTGTCTTTTCGATCAGGGTGTCCACCCGGTTCAGCGTCTCTCGGGCCTGGCGGATCAATGGAATGAGGGTGAATACCACTGCCGCAAGCGCGACCGCAGTGACACCGACGGCGATGGCAATGGTAATGGCCAGGGGCTCGGTCATGCGATGATCCCCTCCTGTTGTAGCGCCTCAATGGCCTCTCCCTGAAGATCCAGCCACGTCTTCAGGATGTCGACGGTATGCTCGCCGAGTCGGGGCGCCGGGCGGTCAACCCGCCCTGGGGTTTTCGAAAGCGTGATGGGCGACCCTGTGATCCGGACCGGACCGACATTGGGATCGTGGATGGTGGTGATCATTTCTCGCGCCTGCACCTGTGGGTGCGCCACCACTTGGTCGATCGTGTTGATGGGGCCACAGGGGACGCCCGCCTTTTCCATGATATCGATCCACTCCTGCACCGTCTTGGTGTGGGTCACCTGGGCGATGATCGGTTGCAGCGCTGCATGGTTTTCGGCCCGAAGGGCGTTGGTGGCAAAGCGGGGGTCTTCTAACAGCTCTTCGCGGCCGATGACCCGACAAAAGCGATCCCAGTGGGGCGTCCCCACGGCAAAGATAACATACCCATCCTTGGCTTCGAAAGCCTCAAAGGGGGCAATCGAGGGGTGTCGGGCACCTAACGGTCCCGGGACCTCACCGGTGGTCGTGTACCGGACGATCGCATTCTCCAAAAGGGCGACCTGGCAGTCGAGCATTCCGATATCCACCATCTGACCCTCGCCGGTCCGCTCCCGGGCGTGCAAGGCGGTCAGGATCCCGATGACCGTAAAGAGCCCACCTGCCAGATCCCCGATCGCCGGACCGGTCTTCAAAGGCCTCCCCTCCGGCTCGCCGGTGATCGACATGATCCCCCCCATCCCCTGGATGACCATGTCGTAGGCCCCCCGCGTCCGATAGGGGCCGGTCTGGCCAAAACCAGAGCAGGCCGCATATATCAGCCTCGGGTTCCGCTTGGCCGAGGTCTCGTAACCGAGGCCTAGGCGATCCATGGTGCCGGGCCGGAAATTTTCGACCACGATGTCGGCCCGCGTGATCAGCTCGGTGACGAGGTCGCGCCCTCCGGGGTCTTTGATGTTGAGCGCCACACTCTTTTTACCGCGATTGATGCTGATGAAGTAGGCACTCACCCCGTCCACGAAGGGGCCGACGCCCCGGGCCTCGTCGCCGGACGTGGGTTCCTCGATCTTCACCACTTCGGCCCCCAGGTCCGCGAGGACCATGGTGCAGTACGGTCCCGCGAGGATTCGGGAGAGGTCAATGACTTTGATTCCGTCCAAGGGTTGCATCAGCACATCCCGTTCACGGTTCACAGTTCGTAGAAGATCGTTCAGGGTTGAGGGTTCAGAGTTCAGGGTAGTAAGTCTTTCTCTTCCATGAACCATGAACTATGAACGCGGAACTAGAGTGGCCTTCTTGAAGATCACCTGGTCGTGCTCTACGGTGACGAGGATGTGGTCTCCTTCCTTGAACTGTCCTTCCAGGATCTTTGTGGCCAACGGGTCCAGCACGAGCCGCTGCAGCGCGCGCTTGAGGGGCCGGGCGCCGTAGACCGGGTCGAAGCCGACCTTGGCGAGGTGGTGCTTGGCGCCGTCCGAGAGGGTGGCTTCGATCTTGCGATCGGCGAGCCTCCTCCCCAGTTGTCCCAGCTGAATCTCCACGATCTGCGTGATCTGAGCGATCCCCAGGCGATGAAAGACGATGGTCTCGTCGATCCGGTTCAGAAACTCCGGGCGGAAATGGATCCGCAGCGTGGTCGAGATGCTTTCTCGGATCTTCGCTTCGTCGGTCACGTGCTGAATGATGTCGCTGCCCAGGTTCGAGGTCATAATGATGATGGCGTTCCGGAAGTCGACCGTCCGGCCCTGCCCGTCGGTCAGCCGCCCGTCATCCAGGATCTGGAGGAGGATATTGAAGACATCAGCGTGCGCCTTTTCGATTTCGTCGAACAGCAGCACCGTATAGGGACGGCGCCTGACCGCTTCGGTGAGCTGTCCTCCCTCTTCATACCCCACATAGCCCGGCGGGGCACCGATCAGGCGAGAGACGGTGTGCTTCTCCATATACTCTGACATGTCGAGACGGACCATGGCCCGCTCGTCGTCGAAGAGGAACTCGGCTAACGCCCTGGCGAGTTCCGTCTTGCCGACCCCCGTTGGCCCCAGGAAGATGAATGAACCGAGGGGGCGATTGGGGTCCTGGAGGCCCGAGCGTGCTCGGCGGATGGCATTGGCCACCGCACTGATGGCCTCATCCTGACCGACTACTCGCTCCTGAATCTTTGCCTCCATCTGGAGGAGTTTCTGGGTCTCACCCTCGATCAGCCGGGTCACCGGAACGCCGGTCCACTTGGCCACCACCTCGGCGATATCCTCCTCGTCCACCTCCTCCTTGAGCATCATGCCTTCCTTCTGCATCGCCTCGAGCTTCTCGCGCCCGGCTTCGAGATCCTTCTCGAGCTGGGCGATGACCCCGTAGCGCAGCTCTGCCTGCTTCCCCAGGTCTCCTTGGCGCTCGGCCCGCTGCTCGTCCACACGACTCTGCTCAAGGCGCTCCTTGATCTCTTGGATCTTCTTGATGGCCACCTTCTCGCGCTCCCAGCGAGCCTTGAGCCCCCCGGACCGCTCCCGCAGATTGGCCAAATCCTCTTCGAGATGCGCCAAGCGGTCTTTGGAGCCCGGATCCGTCTCTTTTCGGAGGGCTTCCCGTTCTACCTCGAGTTGTCTCATCCGTCGCTCGACCTCGTCGATCTCGGTGGGCATACTATCAATCTCCATGCGGAGCCGCGAGGCGGCCTCGTCGATGAGATCGATGGCCTTGTCTGGGAGAAACCGGTCACTGATGTAACGATGGCTGAGAACGGCGGCGGCCAGCAAGGCCGAGTCCTTGATCCGGACGCCGTGATGGACTTCATACTTTTCCTTGAGTCCGCGGAGAATCGAAATGGTGTCTTCGACCGACGGCTGTCCGACCATGATCGGCTGGAAGCGTCGTTCCAGGGCCGGATCCTTTTCGATTCGCTTTCGGTACTCATCCAGGGTGGTCGCCCCGATGCAGCGGAGTTCACCGCGGGCCAGGGCCGGCTTGAGCATATTCGACGCGTCCACCGCCCCTTCAGCCGCCCCCGCCCCGACCAGGGTGTGCAGCTCGTCGATGAAGCAGATGATTTGCCCCTCGGATTCGGTGATCTCCTTGAGGACCGCTTTCAACCGGTCCTCAAATTCCCCGCGGTATTTGGATCCGGCGACCAACGCACCGATGTCTAATGCCACCACCTGCTTGTTCTTGAGGGACTCGGGGACATCCCCGTTCGCGATCCGCTGCGCCAGCCCCTCGGCGATTGCGGTCTTTCCTACGCCGGGCTCGCCGATCAGGACCGGATTATTCTTTGTTCGGCGAGACAGGACGTGGATGACACGGCGGATCTCGTCATCGCGGCCGATGACCGGGTCCAGCTTGCCCTTCCGGGCCAGATCGGTCAGATCGCGGCTGTACCGCTTGAGTGCCTGATACTTCTCTTCTGGATGTGGGTCGGTGACCCGCTGCCCGCCGCGCAAAGCGGCCAAGGCGGCGAAGACGCTATCCTTGCTGACACCGGCCTCCTTCAGGATCCGTTCCGCCGCCCCACCCCCCTGTTCGAGAATGGTAAGGAGGAGATGTTCGGTTGAGACATATTCATCCTTGAGGTGCGTGGCCTCCTGAAAAGCGGTGTCAAGCACCTTTTCGAGACGAGGGGTGATATATGCCTGGCCACCCGCGCCTTGCACCTTCGGGCGCCGGTCGAGCTCTTCGCCGATTTGTGTACGCAGTGGGTGAAGATTTACCCCGACCTTCTGCAGGAGTGGGGGAATCACCCCTTGGTGCTGGTCCACCAGCGCGAGCAGAAGGTGCTCGACGTCGATGGCCTGGTGGCCGTGCTCGACCGCGTGCCGACGGGCGGCATCGATCGCCTCCTGGGCCTTCACGGTAAACTGATCAAGTCGCATGAGTTTTTCCCTTCAAGACACGGAAAAATAAGGGTAAAAAGCACCATAGCATGGTGCTCGGAGGTTGTCAATCAGCCCCCCTGGTAACATAATGTCACCTCGAGCCATTGACAATGCCTTTATGTCCTTTTTATGATAGGTTCCGAGCAGCACACCATAGGCACAGCGTCATAGGCACGGGCGCAATGACGAAAAGAGAGCGGATTCAGGCAGCGCTGCAGCGAAAACCGGTGGACCGACCCCCGGTGAGTTTCTGGCGTCATTTTCCCGAGATCGATGACAATCCGCTTGCGCTGGCTGAGGCCCTTCTCGCATTTCACACGCGCTATGACCTCGATTTCATTAAGGTCATGCCCACGGGGGTGTATTGTGTCGAAGACTGGGGCTGCCGCGTGGCGTACCGCGGCGGCGTCGACGGCTCTCGGGTTTGCGTAGACCACGCTGTCACGCGTCCGGAAGACTGGGGGAAGATCCGACCGCTGGATCTCGAGAAGGGGGCTTTGGGTCGGGAGCTTCAGTGTCTACGTGAGGTGGTGAAAGGGCGCCCGGATGGCGCGCCGGTCCTTCAAACCATTTTTAGCCCGCTGACGATTGCAAAAAAGCTGGCCGGCGAGGAGAAATTCCTGGCGGGCCTCCATGAACGACCTGCGGTCATTCATGGGGCCCTCGAGGTGATTACTGAAACGATGACTCGGTATGCTTTTGCCTGCCTGGAATCGGGAGCCGATGGGATCTTTTTTGCGACGCAGATGGCGGCCTACGGTATGATGACCGTCGGGGAACATCGGATCTTCGGGGAACCGTATGATCGGCGGGTGTTAGAGGAGGTGGCGGAGCGGAGCGCCTTGTCGGTCCTGCATGTCCATGGTCTGGGCATCGGGTTCGACGTGATGGCGACCTATCCGGTTCCCGCTATCAACTGGCACGACCGGCGAACGTCTCCCTCGCTTCGCGAGGCACAGGGGCTTTATCGCGGCGCCGTGGTCGGGGGGCTCAATGAGGTCGAGACTCTTCGAGACGGACCCGAGGAGGCAGTGCGGGATCAAGTGAAGGATGCCCTGGGGCAGACCGGAGGCCTCGGACATATCTTGGCTCCCGGTTGCGTTGTTCCCCTTGATGTTCCCGAGACCCACCTCAGCGCCATTCGGACCACTGTCGAGGAATGGAAATGACCGGCCATTCGGTGGAGCAGGCGATCCGGGCCGTCCGGGAGGGGCGGATGGTGGTCTTGGCCGATGATGAGGCCAGAGAGAGTGAAGGCGTGCTGGCCCTGGCGGCGGAGCGGGTGACCCCTGAGGCCGTGAACTTTATGGCCCGAGAAGCCAGGGGGATTGTCTGTGTGGCCCTGCCCGGGGAGCGCCTCGAGGCTCTTCGGATCCCCGTCATGGTCCCCGATCAGCCGGCCTCGGGTGACATTACCTATTGCGTATCGGTGGATGCGAAAGCGGGAACGACGACCGGCATCTCTGCATTTGATCGGGCCATCACGATTCAGACGCTCGTCGATCCCAAGGCACGCCCCGAGGACCTGGGTCGGCCGGGCCACATCTTTCCGCTTCGGGTCAAGGAAGGGGGAGTCCTCACGCGAGCCGGGCAGGCCGAGGCCGCCCTCGACCTCTGCCGCCTCGCCGGCCTCTATCCGGGAGCCGTCCTCTGCGCGATCCTGACCGAGGAGGGGACGGCCGCCCGACTGTCTGACCTTCAATCCTTTGCCGAACGCCACCACCTGGCGACCCTCACCGTCAAGACGATGATCGATTTCCGGATGCGACGCGAGAAGTTGGTCACGCGCATCGCGACCACGCCTTTGCCCACCCACTACGGCACCTTCCAGAGCATCCTCTACGAGAGCCAAGTGGATGGTCGGCACCATCTGGCCATGATCCTCGGGGAGGTGAGCACGGCGGATGAGGTCCTGGTGAGGGTCCAGTCGGAGTGTCTCGTCGGCGACGCCCTCGGGTCTCTCAACTGCGACTGTGGGGAGAGACTTCGGACCTCACTCGAGCTCATCGGCCAGGCGGGCAAGGGTGTTCTGGTGTATATCCGGGAGGCGTCAGGTGGGGTGGAATGGACCAGCCACTTTATTGCCTCCAGAGAGCCGAGGCCTCCTGAGGCTGCTCGGGGTCGCATGGGCCTCAGGGAGTACGGTATTGGGGCGCAGATCCTGGTTGACCTGGGTCTGAGCCGGATTCGGCTACTGACCAACAATCCTCGGCGGATTGTGGGACTCGAAGGATTCGGACTTCAGGTTACGGAGTGGGTTCCCATTCGTGGAAAGGACCCAAAAGGTCGGATACCACAGTGAGCGGATGTCTCTTTTGCCAGATTGCTCAAGGCCAGCGACCTGCCCACAATATCTTTGAAGGCGAAGGGACGGTGGCCTTCCTCGATATCTTGCCCTGCACGCCGGGGCATACGCTGGTCATTCCTCGGCACCACTACGCCACGCTTAGTGAGATGCCAGCCGAGGAGGTGGGGAAGCTTTTTCAAGCGGCGGCCATGGTGGCAGAAAGAGTTCAGGCTGCCATGGGAGCGGCCGGCTTCAATATGGGCATCAATAATGGCAAGGAGGCAGGGCAAGAAGTCTTTCATGCCCATATCCACATCATCCCCCGGTATCAAGGCGATGGGGGTGGCAGCATGAAGAGCGTCGCCCGGATGAGCGGCAAGGAAGATCTCGAGCAGCTCGCCACAAAAATCCGCCAAGCTTTTACCTCTTCCTAAAAATTCCTTTCCGTATCGTTTTCGGTAGAACCTCCAAAGACGTCAAAGAGGTAGAGCCTGTCCGTTCTCACTCGTCGGCTAGCGTCCGGCTGCATCGTGGGTCTGGCCGGTGGCGGTGTAGGCAGTGCTTCGGTTGGCGAGAGGTGGGTGCCTGGGTGGGTAAATGGAAAGCCGTACACGGTAGAAATTTCACCTTGACAGATCACCGTGGCCGTCCTAGTGTATGTACTGACCGGTCGGTACAAAACTGATCAGAGGCCAAATATGGAGACACAGGCGGTCAAAGGGGCGAATACGAAAGAGCAGATTCTGCAGGCGGCCTGTCGATTGATCCATCGGCAGGGCTTTAATAGCACGAGCTTAGACGCGATCCTGCGCGAAAGTGGCGTCGGAAAGGGAAATTTCTACTACCACTTCAAGAGTAAAGATGAGCTGGGGCACGCGGTCCTGGACCGGCTGGCCTTATGGACACAGGAACAGGTCGGCCGAGAGGTCTTTCGGGGGGATGAGGATCCAATCGCAGAGATATTTGGCCTCTTTGACTTCATCGTCGACATGCAGCGAGAGACAGGGTGCGTGGGGGGATGCCCCCTGGGGAACCTCGCGCTGGAGTTGAGCGATATTCATGATGGGTTCCGGCGGCGGATCGAGGAAATCCTGACAATGTGGCAGAATCAGATATCCGAGACCCTCACCCGGGCGCAGGCGAAGGGACAATTGGCCCGAAACGTGCATTCTCAAAGGGTTGCGGAGTTCATTATCGCCGGGATTGAAGGCGGGATCCTGTTGGCCAAGGCTCGGAAGGACATTTCGGTGCTGGAGGGGTGCCTGGACGAGCTCAAGAAATATTTACGCATGCATATCGTCTCATAATAGAAACGAGGTCCTGCCCATCCCAAATCTTTATTTATAAGGGGGGTACGGAATGAATAAAACGATTGTGGAATACACCGATGTCAAGCGACCCCGTAATATGTACCCGAAGCTCATCCTGTCTCCTAGCAAGGGAAAGGCATGCTGTGCCCAGAATATGGAGCAGATCGGCGGGGTCGAGCGCGAGGAGAATCGCGCGTATTGTTACCGTCGCTGTCGCGCGTGCGGGTACACCGTCCGTCACTTTTTGTCCGCCCCTCCGCCTGATGGTCCCAGCGGTTCGTGGGAAGATGAAACCAGTACGCTGCTGAAGCTGGTCGGGTAGAAAGTCTTTCTCTGTCCCCCAGAGATATCTCGCCCCAGAGATGCGAGCAGAGGAAAGAGCATGGGCTGGGGACGGATCTTCAAGACGCTGGAAGGGATCCTGTCGGGCGGGCGCGCCCGCCGTCACACAGGCCCAGGCTCCCCGGAAGAGTATTCACGAGAGATCCAGCGCCTCAAGCAAGAGCTCGAGACCGTACGGGCAAAGCGTGAAAAGGAAAAAGCGGAGTTTCTCGCTCGCCACATGATCCTCGGCAAGGTCCCGCCGGAAGGGGGGATGCCCCTGGCGGAAGTGGACCGGCAGCTTGCAAATCTCCAACGGATTCGCGAGGACCGCCTCGAGGCCGAGGAACGGGGGTACGAGCGGCAGATCCACGAGCTCGAACGTCAGGTCCAGGAGCGGTTTGACCCCCAGTAAACTGTCTAGCAGTCCTCAACCCGTTTCCCCAGAATCTTGACCCATCGGCTGACCGACTGACGACGTTTTCCTGACGGCTTTGCGGTGAGATACGTCTGAAACTCCGCCCGCGCCTTTTCGTACCAGGGGCGACAGTCTGAATTCCTATCCCCCGTGGCACGATAAGAGATCCCCAGGTGGTAGTGGGCTTCGGGATAGTCGGGTCGAAGATTCACCGCTGCCTCCAAGACCTCGATCTCTTTGTGCAACAGGTCCCCCCGCCTGTCCCGGTAGGCCGCCCCCAGGTTGATGTGGGTGGGGAGATCCGTAGGGTTGAGGCGGAGCACCTCCTGAAACGTCCGGATCGCCTCTTCCAGTTGCCCGGAACGGTGATAGAGGAGCCCGAGGTTAAAGTAGGCTGTCTCGTGGTCAGGGGTGATCTCGATGACCGTTCGATACTCGCGGATCGCCTCCGCGAGGCGGCCGTCTAGGGCGTAGAGCTGACCCAGCTCGAAGTGGGCGTCCGCATCGCGGGGGTGCTTGGCCAGGTGCTTCACGAGTTCTTGCCTTCGACGTCCCCGCTGCTCTTGGAACATCCGCATGAGCTTTTCCCGCTGCCCCTCCTCGTCCTTGGGAGACGGGTCGGCTGGCAGCGGCCACGGACCGGCAAGAAGGACCACTCCGATCACACAGAGGAAGCTTCGACACCATCTGCGCATTCTGTCTCCTTTCTCTTCCCCCCCCGATTGCGCACAGATCCTTACCCGCTCGTGGGCCTCGGATCGCCGCGTCCCCGGGGGTGTTTCTTCACAATGCCCTGTGGGGCAGCCGTGGTGAGCCCGGCGTGTCCCCGGCTCGCGCGAAAACAAATGTTGTATTGACAGTAGAGACCCAGTGTAGTATGTACCGGCCAATTGTACAGCGGTTGTCAGGGGGGGGGCGATGCGTTTTATCGCTGACCTGCATCTCCACTCCAGGTACAGTCGGGCGACGAGCCGCGAGATGGAAGTGGAATCGCTCGCTCACTGGGCGCGAAAGAAGGGGATATCCCTCCTCGGGACTGGAGACTTTACCCATCCCACCTACTTCGCTGAACTTCAGGCCAAGCTCACCCCGGCAGAACCTGGGCTTTACCGATTAAAGAACGGAGAGCAGGGTGTTCGCTTTATCCTCCAGGTGGAGGTCTGCAATATTTACCAGGAGGGGAAGCGTCTCCGAAAGATCCATACCCTTCTGTATGCCCCGTCGCTGCAGGCAGCGGAGCGACTGAACGCGGCTTTCAGCCGCCGCGGAAACCTCCTTGCCGATGGGCGTCCCACCTTCGGTTTCTCGGTGAAGGAGCTGTGTCGGATCGTCTTCGACGTCTCTCCCGATTCCGTCGTGGTCCCAGCCCATGCCTGGACTCCTTGGTTTTCCATTTTTGGTTCGCAATCAGGATTTGATTCCCTCCAGGAGGCCTTCGACGGGTACTCGGACCGCATCTTCGCGCTCGAAACTGGCCTGTCCTCGGACCCGCCGATGAACTGGCGGGTCAGTGCCCTGGATGGAATCACCCTCATGTCCAATTCCGACGCCCACTCCCTGTCCCGGCTGGGGCGGGAGTGCAACGTCTTTGCCGATGCCCTCGATTACTGGGAGCTCTGGGAGGCGGTCCGGACACGGGACCAGCGTCGCTTCCTCTACACCGTGGAATTCTTTCCCGAAGAGGGGAAGTACCACTTGGATGGCCACCGGAATTGCGGGGTCCGAACGAGCCCAGCAGAGACGCGGGCCTACGGCCAGCGGTGTCCTGTCTGCCGAGGCCAGCTCACCGTCGGGGTGTTGCACCGGGTGGAGGAACTCGCGGATGGGCCTCCGGGGCGAATCCCCGCAGGCGCTGTTCCCTTTAAGCGTCTGGTACCGTTGCAAGAGATCATCGCCGTGACAATAGGTCAGGGGGTGGGGACACTGGCGGTGCGGCGGGAGTACGACCGCCTCGTCGCAGCGCGCGGAGGTGAATTTGCCATTCTTTTGGAACTTGGTAAGGAAGAACTCGCGTCCTTTGTCCCGCCCATGATCCTCGAGGCAATCCTCCGAGTCCGAGAGGAGCGCGTGACCATCACCCCTGGATTCGACGGGGTCTACGGGACAATCAGTATATTCGAGGACCAACCGGTGGGGACAATGTCCCCGTCGCAGACCAGGCAGATGCATCTTTTTTGAGGAGGAGGAGCCATGGCTAAGGCAAAGGGGAAGACGAAAGGAAAAAAGGCCGCCAAGGGGAAGAAGAAGCGGAAGGCGACGCGCGTCGCGAAGCCGAAACGGAAGGTGCCTGCCAAAAAGAAACCGAAACGAGCCAAAGCACCAGCGACGGCGAAGCCTAGCGCGGAACTGAAGCGGTTGCAACAGCTTCACGGTCAGCTCCTGGAGCAAATCAGGGCCAAGGACAGTACCATCAGCATGCAGATGCAGGAAATTCTGGAGCTCAAGAGAGCCTTGGAGGACCTGAGGACTGGACCCCTGCACTGGCGGCCCTGATTAACGGGTTTCCCGGAGATGTGATTCGAAGAAATTAGCCCTTCATTTCCTTCCGCAGCTCTTGGAGGGAGAGACGGAAGTTTTTTTGCCGTCGCTCCCTCCCTTGCCTTTCTCAGGGCGCTTTCGCGATCCTCCCCGCTTTTCTGTCGGATTGTGACACATTCCCTCTTCTTTCTTGGGAGCGTCCCCCCGCATATGCTACAGTGAGGCCCGCATTGGGTGAGTGGCCGCACCGCCCTCGTGTCCTGCGATAGCCCCCTCCTGATTTGGAGGCATAGTGGAGCCGAGATTTTTCGACCTCACCAGCCACGAGCGCCGAACGGTGACCGCTGGGGTGATGGTCGGGATCTTTCTTGGGGCGATGGAGTCCACGGTGGTGGCCACGGCGATGCCCACCATCGTTGCCCGCTTGGGTGGCCTCGAGGTGTATAGCTGGGTTTTTTCGAGCTACCTGCTTGCGTCCACGGTGACCGTTCCTCTTTGGGGGAAACTCTCCGATCTGTATGGTCGCCGTCCCTTTTATCTCGCCGGGATCGCACTCTTCCTGCTGGGGTCCGTGGCGTGTGGTTTTTCCCGCACGATGACACAGCTCATTTTCTTTCGGGGTCTGCAGGGGCTCGGGGCGGGCGCCGTCCTCCCCTTGGGGCTCACCATCGTCGGTGACATTTACCCCTTGGAGGCGCGCGCCCGCATCCAGGGCCTCTTGAGCGGCGTGTGGGGTGTGGCTAGCATTGCGGGCCCCTTCCTAGGCGGGTTCCTCACGGATCACTTGTCCTGGCGATGGGTTTTTTTTGTGAACGTCCCGGTGGGGCTGGTTGCCTTTTTTATGATCGGCCGCTTTCTCCGAGAACCGCAGAGGGAGCGGGCCCGTTCGGGGGGGGTAGATTTCCTTGGAGGATTGGTCCTGATCGTGGCCTTGGTTCTCTTACTCCTCAGTGTGATGGGAGACGGCTGGCATGGTCAAGGCCGCTTTGGTCTGCTGGCGGGGGCGATCGTTGGTTTGCTCGTCTTCGGCTTGATCCAGTGGCACGCGAAAGATCCCATGATCCCCCTGGGTCTCTTCAGGAACCGGATCTTCCTGGCCTCCTTTGTCACCGGATTCTTGGCCGGGATGGCCATGTTTGGCGCCATCTCGTTCATCCCTCTCTTTGTGCAGGCGATCCTCGGAACCGACGCGACGGCGGCGGGGAGTGTGCTGACCCCCTTTATGATGGCGTGGGTTTTATGTTCGATCGTCGGCGCTCGCCTTCTCCTCCACCAGAAGGTCCGCGCCATCGTCCTCGCCGGGGGCGTGGCTTTGAGCGTAGGGTTTCTCCTCTTTACACGGCTGGGGATTGCGAGTACGCGACCGGAGGTGATGGTGGCCATGACGGTGGGGGGTGCCGGGATGGGCTTGATGATGGCTCCACTCTTGATCGCTGTCCAGCACACGGTCCCCAGGAGCCAACTGGGAGTCGCCACGTCCGTGACGATATTTTCGCGGACCATGGGAGGGGCCATCGGGGTCGCTCTTCTCGGAGCCGTGATGGTGCGCATCCTGCGGGTTGAGATTCTGAGCCTCGTCGGCCGGACAGCCGAGGGAAATCTCAGCGCGTTCATGCTAAGCCCAGAGGCCCTTCTGCAACCGGCGGTGCGGGCAGGGCTGCCTCCCCCGCTACTGGTCGGGCTTCAGGGAGCGTTGGCACAGGCCCTCCATGGGGTCTTTCTGGTGGGATTTGGTATCGCCCTCTTGACGCTGATCTCCACCTTTCTCCTCCCAGAGGGGCTGGCCCGGGACCATGCCCTTTCGGAGGGGCCGGCGAATCCGAAGAGAAGATGAGATGGAGTTGAAATCGGTTGTTGGTGGCACGTTCGGCCCAGAGGGCTCCGATTGGAAAGAGGAGGGGTTAGTGGTAGCGGTGGTGGACAAGATCTGCTGCGTGCAAGGAGGGGAGCTTCGTGAAGTCACTCGTCGGAGCAGCCTCATTCTCACGCTCTCCGTCCATGAGGGGCGCCTGTACGACGGTGGCCGGTATAGCCAGGTCTATGACACGGTCGCGGATACAAAGGTTGCCGACCGGAGTGATTGGGTCCTGAGCCTCTGCTCGCACCAGGGAGTTCTCTATGATGGTGGGAGCTACGACCGGATCTATGAGACTGTGACCGGGCGGGAGGTCGCGGAGCGCTCGGGAGGGGTCCACACACTGTGTTCCTTTGGGGAGGCGCTGTACGACGGCGGCGGTTACTCCACGATATGGGAAACCCTGGCCGGGCGAGAGGTGGGGAGGCGTCAAGGCGAGGTCTTGACTTTAGCTACACATGGGGAAGGCCTCTTCGATGGGGGTGGAGATGGTCGGATCTATGAGACGCTCACGGGACGAGAGGTCGGCACGAGGGAGGACTCAGTCCTTATACTCTGTTCCCACGGGGATCAGCTCTATGACGGGACTTCGGAGGGCCTGATCTTTGAGACCATGACGCATCGGAAACTCGCCGATCGGGATTTCCCTGTTACCGCGCTGTGCTCCCACCGGGACCGCCTTTACGACGGGGGACCGTATGGCTTTATCTACGAGACCTTGCAGGGCCGAATGGTTGTGGGCGGGACCAAGGCCGTGACGGCCATGGTGAGCGTCCCCCCGAACCTCTTTCAGGCCCTCTGGTCCCGCGCCTAGGCGTAAACGATGACCGATGACGGCTCGACCGGGCCTCGACGGTGAGATCGGCCGCACCGCTTGCCGCAGTCCGTCGACCGAATAGGGTCTTTGGCCGCTACGGGTCATCTGTAAACACGTAATTACGGTTGTCGGTCGTCGGATAACGGTCATTTGTAGGAAAAAGCCCTTTATTGGCATGGGTTTTGCTCTGACAGAACTGTGGACCTGTCGAGGGAGGAAATGGAAGGGAGCAGACGGCATCGCCGTTACAGCTATGACGGGACCGTGGCATATCGACGGCTCGGCCCGAGTACGCCTGGGCGGGTTCGCAATCTGAGCGAAGGGGGTCTCATGGTCGAGCTGCCAGAGCTGTTGCCCTCCGGGACGGCGATTGACCTGAATATCTCCCTTGGTGAGCGTTCTATCCACGCTGAGGCCGAAGTCGTCTGGTCGAAGGAGTCTTCCGACGAGGGCGTCACCTTATACGCGCATGGGTGCAAGTTCACCCGCCTCGAGCTTCAAGACCGGCTGAACTTGGCGGTCTTCATTGCTAAAGTCTTCGGCGGCTAACACCCGACGACCGACTACCGTTGACCGATTACCGTCTTAGGATGACCAATGAGCGAGACCAGACTAAAAGGCCTCGTTTTTTCGGTCGTCGGTCGTCGGTGGTCGGTCATCGAGCCAGTAACGCTGCACCTTCTGCACGCTGCATCCTGTACTGATCTGTCGCCCTTGACTCTCCGTCGGAGTGCATGGTATACAAAGGTCCCAGGCTGACCAAGACGTTCACTTCCATGCGATTGTCTCATCGGGCCAATGGGAAGGGGCAGGGAGGCCGACGGCTGGTCGCGCGGCGGAAACACGAGTAATTTTGGTCTTTCCCCGAAAGGGGAACGGCCGAGAATTGGAAGTGAGGTGACACCATGGCGGATTTCGAGGAGAAGGAGCCGTTTGAACGCATCGGAGTGGAAGAAGCCAAGGCGTTGATGGAGAAAGGCGTCAAGGTTATCGACGTCCGAGAACCCTCGGAGTGGGAACAGGGGCGTATTCCCAACGCGACGCACATTCCGCTCAACACTCTTCTGGCACAGGCGCAGGAGTTGATCACCGAGGACAATCTCATCTTTGTCTGCGCCGAGGGGGTCCGAAGTGCGGTGGCCTGCGAGGTCGCCGCTGCGGTCGGACGCACCAACCTGTATAACTTGGAAGGTGGAACGGTCGCCTGGGCCAGGGCAGACAATCCGCTCGAGCGATAGCGCTTCGGCATCACACCTTTTCCCTTCGCCCATCTGTCATTGATAGGGCCGCGCGCCTAGAGAGAATGGAGACGGGGCGCCCGTCGGCCCATCCCGCGGGATTGCACATCCCTGAAGGCAGATACTGCACGAGGAGACTGGTATGGATCTTCACAATATCGTCATCTTAGGCTCCGGCCCGGCGGGCTACACGGCGGCCCTTTATGCTTCTCGAGCCAATCTCAAGCCCCTCCTCATCATCGGGGCCCAGCCGGGAGGGCAGCTCACCACAACGACCATGGTGGAGAACTATCCCGCCTTCCCAGATGGGGTTATGGGGCCAGAGCTTATGGACCTGATGCGCAAGCAGGCGGAGCGGTTCGGGACCCGAATTCTCAACCGGGAGGCCACCAAGGTGGATCTTGGGGCACGACCTTTCGTGGTAGAAGCTGAGGGAGAGACCCTTCACTCCCGGGTCCTCATCATCGCCACCGGGGCGACGCCCAACTTGCTGGGCCTCAACTCCGAACAGCGGCTCATGGGTCGGGGGGTTTCGACGTGCGCCACCTGTGATGGCTTCTTCTTCAAGGATCAAGAGGTGGCGGTGGTCGGGGGTGGGGATTCGGCCATGGAAGAGTCCCTGTATCTCTCCAAGCTGTGCAGCAAGGTGACGGTGATCCACCGGCGGGACAAGCTGCGGGCCTCCAAGATCATGCAGGAACGGGCCCTCGCCAATCCGACAATTACCTTTCAGTGGCAGAGCGCGGTGGAGGAGATACTCGAAAATGAGACAAACGAGGTCGAGGGAATCCGTCTCAAGAATACGAAGACGGGAGAGCGGTCCGACCTCGCATTGAATGGGCTCTTCATCGCCATCGGGCATCGCCCGAACACGGCTCTCCTTTCAGGACAGCTCCACATGGATGAGCAAGGCTACATCATCACAGAGAACGGCACGAAGACCAGCATCCCAGGGGTCTTCGCCTGCGGTGATGTCCAAGATCATGTGTATCGCCAAGCGGTGACCGCGGCGGGGAGCGGCTGTATGGCCGCGATGGATGCAGAGCGGTATCTGGAGGCCGAAGGGGGTGCGTAAACTGCGGCAGTCAGCTGTCAGCCGTCCGCAGTCAGCAGACAGCTTTAGTCTCGCTGGGGTCGCTTCGAATTTTTGCTGATAGCTGAGAGCTGACTGCTGACAGAAGTCATTTTGCGGACACCGGACTGCTGATAGCTGATCGCTGCCGGGAGGCGTGATGGCAGCGATCCTCCAGCTTGTCCTGGACGGGTCAGATCGCGGAGTTGCCCTGGAGTTGGCCCGTCAGATGGCTGAGCTGATCGATGCCCTCGAGCTCGGTCCACGACTGCTCCACGCCGAGGGCCCGTCGATTGTGCGGGCGATACGGGACACGATCCCGGGCCGGCCCCTGGCATGTTGGGCCGAGACCGAGACGGAGGCTGATGCCCTGTTGCAAGTCGGGGTCGAGGGCCTGACGATCCCCGCCTCCCTCTCGGACGAGACGCTCTCTGCTATCATCGGGCGGGCCCGAGAGGCCGGGCGGCGGATCCTGTTGGATCTGCCAACCCTTTCCGACTATGCAGTGCAGGCAGAGCGGTGGAGGATGCTCAGCCCGGATCTTGTGAAGGTCCCGGTTGAGGTGAACTTCCGGGAGATCCTAGGCGGGTTGCGTGGTCTGGAAATCCCCTTGGCGTTCAGTGGCGACTGGAGCGTAGTCCAGGTCCCGTGGCTCCTCCTGTACCGACCCATCGCCCTGATAGCTGGACCGGTCGTCACGGGTGCTCCAGAGCCCAAGCGGATCGTCGAGGCCATCCGCGCCCGGATGGCGATTACCCCCACGATGAGCGGGTTCTACTGATGAGCAGTCAGCTCTCCGCTGTCAGCGGTCAGCAAAGGATTCGACATGAGCTCATTGGTGATAGCTCATCGTTTATTGCTGACAGCTCTTAGGTTGCGGAACGCTGGACATGGAATGGGTTAGGCTGGAGCAGTCTCGGCGGTTCTCCGCAGAGAAGATGGTCAAAGCCGGTCTTTTTGAGACCGGCCGCTTCTTCTGCGATCTGTACTGCTTTGAGCCGGGGCAGGCCCAGAAACCTCACACGCATTCCGACTCTGACAAGGTCTATGTCGTCCTGGAGGGGCAGGGGAAGTTTCGGGTCGGGACGGAGGAGCGGGAGTTGGGCGCCGCCACGGCCGTCCTTGCCCCCGCCGGGGTAGAACACGGGGTAGTCAATCTTGGGCCAGGCCGGCTAATTCTCCTCGTGTTCATGGCGCCGAAACCAAAACACTGAGACGGAATCACCCGGTGTGGTCTGATTTCTAATAGAGTCTCCTGAAGCCCGGACTCTGAGAGTTGCGATGACTGTCCTCTTGGTTCATTACCATGAAATTGCCCTCAAGGCTCGGAATCGCCCCTTCTTTATCAAGCAGCTTGTTCACAACTTGAGAAGGGCCACTGCCGATCTCCCGGTGCGTCGGATCCGGAATTTAACAGGCCGCCTCTTGCTCGAACTGTCCGAGGAACGCTCGGCCGGGGCGGTCGTGGACCGCATCCGGCAGGTCTTTGGAGTGGCAAACTGTTCTCCAGCCCTTCGTTCGCCCTTGACCCTTGAGGGTATGGAGGAGACGGCCGACAGAGTCCTGGCAGGGCGGTCCTTCCAGACCTTTCGGGTGACCGCCCGCCGCGCAAACAAGGCCTTTCCCCTCACCTCGCAACAGATCAACGAAGCCCTCGGGGATTTTGTCCGCAAGCGTTTTCCGGTCAGGGTAGACCTGAAGAACCCCGAGCTCACACTCTTTATCCAGATCCTGCCAAAAGAGGCCTTCCTCCATCTCGAAAAGACTCCCGGGCCGGGTGGACTCCCGGTTGGGGTAGCAGGGAGAGTCGTGGTGCTCATCTCCGGCGGCATTGACTCGCCTGTGGCCGCCTATCGCATGATGCGCCGGGGATGCCTCGTGAGCTTCGTCCACTTCCATGGGGCCCCCTTCTTGGATCGTCGGACACAGGAGAAAACCAGGGAGATTGTGAAGCTCCTCACCCGCTTTCAATACGCGTCTCGACTCACCCTGGTCCCTTTCGGCGAGCTTCAGCAAGAGATCGTGGTGAATGTCCCTGCGCAGTACCGGGTCCTCCTGTACCGCCGTCTGATGGCCCGGATCGCCGAGCACATGGCTGGGCTCGAGGGGGCCAAGGCCATCATAACAGGTGAGAGTCTCGGGCAGGTAGCCTCCCAGACCCTGGAGAACCTCACCGTGACCGAGGAGGCGGTACAGCTTCCCGTTCTGCGACCCTTGATCGGAATGGATAAAGAGGAGATCTCAGATCAGGCCAGGGGGATTGGAACCTATGAGATCTCGATCCAGCCGGACCAGGACTGCTGTACCCTCTTTGTCCCCCGGCATCCGGCGACCCGGGCCACGGTGGAGGAGATCGCGCGGGCGGAGCTCCCCCTCGACATCGACCGCCTCGTAAAAATCGGGGTGGAGCGGGCAGAGATGGAAACATTCACCTTCCCAGAAGCCTCATGAGTAAGACCGACCTTCGGCGGCAGATCTGGAATCTCATGACCGAGAAGGGGGTCAGCCGATTCCCGGGCGCGGTTGGACGGATCCCAAACTTTGCGGGGGCAGAGCGGGCAGCCCGCCTCCTTGCCACCCTGCCGGTGTGGCAGCGGGCGAGGACCTGCAAGTGTAATCCGGATGCATCCCAATGGCCGGTGCGACAGGTAGCCCTCGAAGAAGGCAAGGTCGTCTATATGGCAGTCCCCCGGCTTCGGGCCGAGCGATGTTTCCTCGAGCTCGACCCCAAAGGGATCCGAGGATCCCTCCGGCAGGCCTCGAGCATCCAGGGAGCCGCCAGGGTAGGACGGCCGCTCCGGGTGGCGGAGGTTGCTCCGCTGGATCTCATCGTATGCGGCTCCGTCGCTGTGAACCGCGCTGGAGCGAGAGTGGGGAAAGGGGGAGGGTACTCCGACATCGAGTTTGCTCTGCTGACCGCCCGAGGGAAGATTTCGGCGGAGACGCCCATTGCCACCACCGTCCATCCCCTCCAGATGGTCGGCGAAGAGATCGAAATGTTCCTTCACGACATCCCGGTTGACCTGATTGTCACCCCTGAGGAAGTCGTGGAGACGCGAACCACAATACCGCGGCCGTTCGGGATCTCCTGGGATCTCCTCCCCACCGAGAAAATTGCGGCTGTTCCGGTCCTAGATCGGCTCCGGCGGGAGCGGAGCCTGGGGATTTTGGAAGGAGGTGGCTCGTGAAGCCTTACATATTAGCCCTGCTGGCGGCTCTCTGCTGGGGGGTGGCTCCCATTTTCGAGAAGTGGAGCCTCCTTCGAGCGTCTCCTCTCACGGTCCTGACGGTGCGGAGCCTGGTGGTCTCCGCGACGCTTATTGTGGTTTGCCTTCTCACCGGACAGCTCCAGGACATCCGGCGGGTGGACGCACCCCTGTTCCAGTTGATCGCGATCGGAGGAATTTTGGGCAGCTTGGCGGGACTCTATATCTATTTTTGGGCACTCAAGCAGGATCTCGCTTCAACCATTGTCCCGGTGGCGGGGAGCTACCCGCTCATTGCCGTTGTGCTTGGGATCCTGTTCTTAGGGGAGCCCCTCTCCTTTCAACGCCTGCTGGGTGCCTCTCTTGTGGTCGTGGGAGTCTTTCTTGTGACGTGAGAACGGATTTTTCTCCGCCGTCAACTTTTCCCTTCAGGCTGCTTGTGCAGTCCCTTTGTCCTTCCCCGGATCCACTCCTCAAACGGGGTGGGCTCTCTGAGGAGGGGGACAAACTCTCCATCCATGTACCGGTGGTTTAGCACCACGGGAATCCACCGGATCCAGTCCTCCCGGTCGGAGATCGTTTGAGCCTTTAATGCCTGGCTCTCGGGGTCCACCTTGAATCCGGTGGGGATCGCCGAGAGGATCTCAAAGTCCTCTTGGGATATGGCGACACAGTGAGTCCCCAGGGGGATGTCCGAGCGTTCTTTGGAAAACCCCTGAATCGAACCGTCATCAGCGTAATAAACGTAAGCCACACAGGCTCCGGAGGAAAGATTACGCGAGCTCCTGCGTGATCTCGATCTCGGCCCGCCGCTTGAGCTCCTGCACCCAAATCGCCCAGATCCGCTGCCGCTTCTCCGCGAGAAGCTGTTCCATCCAGGTATCCCTCTCCTTTTCGTAGGCCTCTCGCGTCACATCCTCGCGATCCAGAAGGTGAATCAAGAAATAGGACGTCCCTTCCTCGACCACGGGGCTGATCTCCCCTTCCTTCAAGCGGAGGATGGCCAGATGAAACCCCTGGCTGTCGCGGGGGTCAACCACGGCCGCGCCGAAGACAAAGGGCTTTGGCTGCTCCGGCTTCAGGCCTGAATTTTGCATTAGTTTCTTCCATGGGGTTTTTTGCTGGCCGGCACGTGCCCGGAGGTTTTCGAGGCGGGTCTTGCTCTCCTCCGACCGAGGGAGGCTGACATACGCCACGCGGACCTTTTCCTTGGCTGCGCGGAAGGTCTGCCACCCCTCGGTCTCCGAGACCTTGGCGGACGCTTGAATGAGGGCGGCCAGCTTTTGGCGGAGGCGGTTCCGGCGGATCGTCTCTTCGTATCGCTCCGGCGTCAGACGATTCGCATCCAGCAGTCGGCGATAGCGCTCGGGGCTAAATTTCCCGTCCTGGGCAAACTGGGGATCTTGCGTGATGGCGGCGGCCAGCTCTTCGCGTGAGACGGTGAGCCCGAACCGTTTTGCCTCCTGGACGAGAAGCCGGGCGGTAATGAGGCTATCAAGGACTTGTTGTCGAATGCCCAGTGTCACCGCCAGATCTTCTTTCCACTGATCGCCGTAAATCTGGCGAAGAGCCTCCCTCTGCTGAGAGTAGGCTTGCTGGAACTCCAGCTGGGGAATGGGCTCGCCATTGACCGTGGCGGCCACCGCAAGACCGCCGCCGGTCCCAGGACCGGCAGATTGCATTCCCCAGACGAGGAAGATGGTCGCAATGAAAGAAGCGATCACGAGCCACAGGGTGATACTGAGGGACTTCATGTTCTTGCGCATTGCGCTAAGCATAGCCTCTCCCTCAGAAAAGTTGTGGATTGACCCCAAAAGGATACCCAATGGCCCGGTGGGCCCGCAACAGTTTTTTCCCAATCCGAAGCTGCATGGGGAAAACCCCTTGTTTTTGCAGCGTAGCCGTGTTAATCATCTATCCGCGTTCGATGCGAGAGGTGGCCATCGGGCGGTAGGAGAAAGGAGTAACATTTATGATCTTTGATTGGATTTACGGGATGTTTTCCAACGACCTCGCCATTGACCTCGGGACCGCCAACACGCTGATCTACGTCAAGGGCAAAGGGATCGTCCTCTCTGAACCTTCGGTGGTGGCGGTGAAGAAGGGGACGACTCAGGTCCTGAAGGTCGGGAGGGAGGCCAAGGAGATGGTAGGCCGGACCCCGGCTTCTATTGTCGCGATCCGTCCCCTCCAGGACGGGGTCATTGCCGACTTTGATATCACCGAGCGGATGATTCGGCATTTCATCGTCAAGATCCACAACCGGAAGGCGCTTGTCCGACCGCGTATCGTGATCGGTGTCCCTTCCGGGATTACCCAGGTGGAGAAACGCGCCATCCGGGACTCAGCGGAGCAGGCGGGTGCCCGAGAGGTCTACCTCATGGAAGAGCCGATGGCAGCGGCCATCGGGGCAGGTCTCCTGGTCCAGGAGCCTTCGGGCAATATGATCGTGGACATCGGGGGCGGGACCACTGAGGTGGCGGTGATCTCGCTCTCTGGCATCGTCTACAGTCAGTCGATCCGCATCGCCGGAGACGAGATGGACGAGGCCATCATCCAGTATATGAAGCGGAAGTTCAACCTGCTCGTGGGAGAGCGGACCTCGGAGAACGTCAAGATCCAATCCGGCTCAGCGTATCCCTTTAACGAGCCCCGGAAGATGCAAATCAAGGGGCGGGATCTGATGGACGGAATTCCTAAGACCATCACGGTCAGCGACAGCGATATCCGAGAGGCGCTCCACGATCCGATTTACGCCATCGTGCATGCGGTGAAGAGCGCCCTGGAGCGGACCCCGCCGGAGTTGGCGGCGGATATCGCCGAGAAGGGAATCGTCATGACCGGTGGAGGCTCCCTCCTCCACGGCCTGGACACGCTCATCGGCTTGGAAACCCACCTGAAGGTGGTGGTCGCGGAAGATCCCCTTTCCTGTGTGGTGCTGGGGGCCGGTAAGGTCTTGGACGAGCTGGACCTCTTGAAGACGGTCTGTCTCGAAAGTTAGAAAAACGTAGACCGATCACCGACGTCCGGCGACCGGTTTTCTTCGGTCATCGGTTTTCGGTCGTCGGTCAACGCGAAAGTCTTGCAAGGGCAGGAGGTTCGCAGGATGCGATGATCCTTCGCCTGCTCGCGAAATATCGACGGACGGTTGTCCTCGCAAGTGCCATCCTTTTTTCCTTCCTCCTGATGACCATGGAGGTGCGCCGGGAAGAGAACCTCACCCCATTCCTCAAGCGGCTCCTCCTGGAATCCGTTAGCCCCTTCCTAAAAGCCACCAGGTACGTCAAACAGACCGCGCAAGAGACCTGGGATAACTATGTAGACCTCCGCTTTGTCCGGCAGGAGAATCGGCGCCTGCACGAGGAGATTGAAGCGCTCCAGACCCGTCTCCGGGTGTTGGAGGAAGCGCGTGGGGAAAATCAACGCCTCAAGACCCTTCTTGGCCTTCGAGAATCCCTGTCCTTTACGGTTGCGCCAGCCGGGGTGGTGGGAAAGGATGCCACCAACTGGTTCCACAGCGTGCTGATCGACCGGGGATCGCGCCACGGGATTGAGCGGCACATGGCGGTAATCGCCCCCGGGGGGCTGGTAGGCCAGGTCGTCGAGGTGACCCCCTCGAGCGCCCGCGTTCAGCTCATCACGGATCCGGTGAGTTCGGTCGGGGCGCTGCTGCAGAGCTCGCGGGTGACGGGGCTCTTGGTGGGTGCGCAATCTGGCCGGATCCGGATTAAGTACCTTCCTGTCCGGGCTGAGGTGCGGGCCGGAGAGGTGGTGGTTACCTCGGGCCTTGGAGGGGTG
>VRUN01000011.1:0-10600 GCA_019456075.1 Candidatus Methylomirabilota bacterium | reverse complement strand
AAGGGGATTCTGGTCGGGAAGGTGGTGGCTGTCGACAGGCGGAGTGGGGCCCTTTTTCAGGAGGCCACCGTTGAACCCGGCATCGATTTTTCTCGGCTCGAGGAAGTCCTCATAGTTACGGGAAAGGGTTCCCGGCCCGTTCGCTCTCTGCGGGGGAAAGAATGATCTGGCTTGTCGGAGGACTTGTTGCGGTGGTGATTCTCCAGACGGCCGTCGCCCCGCTAGTGGAACTCGGGCGGGTTCGGCCGGACCTCTTCCTCCTCCTGCTGTATCTCGGGAGCTATAAGATGAGTCCCGAACGGGCCTGCCTGGTCGGTGCCCTGTTGGGGCTTTTTGAGGACGCCCTCTCTGGCGCCCCCTTGGGGCTCAACGTCTTTACCTTGAGCCTCTTGGGTTACGTGCTGGTTCGCGTGCGGGAGGAGCTCGAGGAGACCCGTCTCATCCCTCACGTGGTCCTCCTCTTTCTCACCAGCGTCACTTCCGGCCTGCTGACTTTGGGGGTGTTAGCCTTCTTCGGGATGGGGCGGGGTTTTACGGACTCCCTCATCTGGGTTGTCCTGCCTGGAGCCGCATACACCACGGCGGTCGGGGGGCTCCTCCTCTTCGGCACCAGGCTGGGCCGGCTCGTGGAGGTGAGGCTATGACCCAGCCGTGGCTCTCACCGACGCCGTTGATCCAGCGAAAAATCCGTCGGACCGCGCTCCTGGTCACGGTGGCTTTTTTCCTTCTCTTAATGAGGTTCTGGCATCTTCAGGTCTTGGAAGGTCGGTACTATGCCACCCTGTCCGCCAGCAACCGCCTCCGCCTGCGCTCGGTAGAGGCCCCCAGGGGGTTGATCCTTGATCGGTCTGGGGCCGTCATGGTGGAGAATCGCCCCTCGTTCGATGTGTATGTGATTCCAGCCGACGTTCCGGATCTTAACGAAGCTGCGCAGGCCATTGGGGCCCTTCTGGGGCAAAGACCTGGGGAGGTCGCCGCAAAGATCCGGGCGGGCCAAGCGCAGTCCCATAAGCCAGTTCTGTTGGCCCGGGAAGTGAAGGAGCGGACCATGGTGGCCATTGAAGAGCGGAAGATGAATCTGCCGGGCGTCAGCCTCCGGATCCATCCGATCCGGGCGTACCTCGACGGCGGCGTCGGTGCTCACCTGCTGGGATATGTGAGCGAGGTGAGCCAAGCGCAGCTCCACCAGGAAGAGTATCGGGACTTTCATCCGGGCGAAACGGTGGGACAGACGGGAGTGGAACGGCTATTCGATTCCTTTGTCCGAGGGATTGACGGTCGAGAAGAGATCGAGGTAGACGCGCAGGGGCGGTTGATTCGCCTGCTGGATCGACTCGAGCCTCAATCTGGCTTCAATCTCGTTCTGACCCTCGACAAGAAGTTGCAGATGGCCGCAGAGAAGGCCTTTGCTGACAAGCGAGGCGCCGTCGTGGCCATGGACCCACGAACCGGTGAGATCTTGGTATGGGTGAGTCGGCCATCCTACGATCCAAATCATTTCGCCCAACGGTTGAGTCGCGAGTCGTGGGAAGGGCTCGTCGCTGACCCGACGCATCCCCTTCAGAATCGTCCCCTGCAGGCGCAGTACCCCCCCGGGTCGCTTTTTAAGCTGGTAGTGATGGCCGCAGGCCTCGAGGCCGGGGCGGTCACGTCCAAGACGGCCTTCTTTTGTCCCGGGTACTTCCGCCTGGGCCGCTATAGGTACGACGATTGGAAAGAAGAAGGACACGGTCGTCAGGATCTGATGGAGGGGATTGCCCACTCGTGTAATGTCTACTTTTACCAGGCCGCCCTGAAAACGGGGATCAATCCCATCGCACGGGTTGCCCGGGAGTTCGGGCTGGGTCAGAAGACGGGGATCGGGGTGAAGGATGAAGCCAAGGGGCTCGTTCCCACGCCGGCCTGGAAACGGAAGGCCCTGGGGAAGCCGTGGTATCCAGGAGACACTGTGATCACCGGGATCGGCCAGGGATTGATCCTTGTGACGCCACTTCAGGTCCTAACCATGGTGGCAGCCATTGCGAACGGGGGGACCCTCTACCGACCCTGGATGGTGAAACGAGTGGAGTCCTGGGGGGGAGAAGTCGTAGCGGCCTATGGGCCGGAGGTGGTTCGGAAGGTAAATCTGGATCCGCGGACTTTGGAGTTGCTCCGCCGGGGAATGCTCCGGGTCGTGGAGGAGGGGACAGGCAAATCGGCTCGTATCCCCGGGATCAAGGTTGCGGGAAAGACTGGAACGGCGCAGGTGGTCAAAAAGGAGAGCCCCGTCTCCCCGAGGACCAAAGACCACGGATGGTTCGTGGCCTTCGCCCCGTATGCGGACCCGAAGATCGCGATTGTCGTTATTGCCGAAAACGCGGGCTTTGGCAGCGTGGCCGCCGCACCGGTGGCGCGGGCGGTGCTGGAGGCCGCTTTTTCGGCCCCACGGGAGGAAACCGAGGTTGCTCAGGGGCCTGAGCCAGCGGAGGACGAATAGTCGTGGAGCACACCAATGTATTTCGATCGCCGGATACTCTCGACATTTGACTGGCGAATGGCTGGTATCACGCTGACGCTCGTCAGTGTGGGGATTATCACTATCTGGAGCGGCAATCTGGGCTCTCCCTCTCCTGTGAAGCAGGCTTTGTATCTCCGGCAAAGCCTCTGGTTCATCCTGGGGATCTTTGGGTTGCTCACGGGTGCTTTGGTCAACTATCGGACCCTGGCCCGGTTTGCCTATCCGATATTTGGAGTGTTGCTTGTTCTCCTCCTCTTGGTCTCCGTGGTGGGGGAAGCGGGGTATGGGGCCCAGCGCTGGATCCGCATCGGGGCGTGGTCCCTTCAGCCTTCAGAGTTCATGAAGCTCGCCCTGATCATCGTCCTCGCGCGCTACTTCGAGGATTACAAGGAGCGCCTTGGGGACCTGCGCCTCTTGGTCGTTCCTGCCGTGGTCGCGGCAGTCCCTATTTTCCTCATCCTGAGACAGCCCGATCTCGGCACCGCTGCGCTGCTGGGGCTGCTCACGCTGTCGATGCTCCTGTTGGTGGGGCTTCGGGTCAAGCACCTCCTCTTACTCACTTTCGCCGGCGCAACGCTCGCCCCAGTCCTCTGGTCCTTCCTCAAGGGCTATCAGCGGCAGCGGTTCATGGTCTTTTTGTATCCCCAGCTTGATCCGCTCGGGGCCGGCTATCACATCACGCAGTCCAAGATCGCCGTGGGGTCGGGAGAGCTTTTCGGAAAGGGACTGAAGGCGGCGAGCCAAAGCCAGCTCAACTTTCTCCCGGCCAGCCACACTGATTTTATCTTCGCGGTATTGGCTGAGCAGTGGGGATTCATCGGTTGTCTCATCATCCTGCTCCTATACTACTTCCTGGTGACGCGCGGACTCGAAATCGCCAGCGACTCTAGGGATCTCTTCGGCGCCTTGATGGCCTTTGGGATCATGGCTATGATGATGGTCCAGCTCGTCGTCAACATCGGAATGGTGCTGGGTGTTATGCCGGTCGTGGGGGTTCCTCTCCCTCTCTTGAGCTACGGGGGCTCGTCACTACTGGTCACGTGCCTCGGTATCGGACTGGTGATTAACGTCCACATGCGCCGGTTCATCTACTAAATCCCGCTTTTCCTCTCCTTGATCTTGGGTCAGGGTTGCCGGCTCGGGAAGTCATCCTTCGTTGGCGGAAAACTCCATGGGTTGCTTTGATGAAGAATTTGTGTTCCGCGCCGAACGAATCATGATGCATCAGGACGGCCACCCCCGCCTGCGCTACGCTCCGGCGGCGGGACCCCGGCCGTCCCGGTCCGGGAGCCCGTCCCGGGATCTCGGACCCGCAAACCGGATTCCGCCTTCCTCAGGATCTGCTTCCTTCGCCGGCTCCGAGGGAAAGGGACCGGCCCTTGATGCTTATCGGAATGAGCTAGTGTGGCACTACCAAGGCTGACTGCCCATATGGAGGGAGCAATGAACCCGCCAACGATCGAAGTTCCGCAGAGCAGGAAGCATATGGGGTGGACAAACGTCTGGCGGCTTCTCGGGTTCGCTGGGGTCGCCTTCTTTTTCATCTCCGCGTTCACTCCCGTGCCGAATATTCTGAGCCGCTGGCTTGGTAGTCCATCACAACTTGAGCCGGCGCAGGCGATTGTCGTGCTCGGGGGCGGAGTTTCGCCCGACGGCGTGCTGAGCAATAGCTCACTGCGTCGGGCCATCTACGGGATTCTCCTTCACCGAAAGGGCCTCGCCTCGCTGCTGGTCTTCTTCGGGTCGGCCAGTGACGCGGGTTCTTCGGAGGCTGAGATCCGCGCGGAGATGGCCCGAGAGCTGGGGGTCTCACCGGAGGTGATCCTCGCAGCGCCTGACGCGCGGACGACGCGGGAGGAGGCTGTTTTCGGGGAGACGCTGCTCCGGGCGAGAGGTGTTCGAAGAATTCTCCTCGTAACGAATGCGGTCCACATGACGCGGGCCCAGGCTCTGTTTGAGCGTGCTGGCTTTGAGGTCCTCGCGGCGCCAGCACATGAGGTCTCGAGCGGCGTCTCCAATCCCGAGGAGCGCCTTCGGCTGATGCGTCGAATGCTCGAAGAGCTCGTCGCCCGGCTCTATTACCGGGTCGCCGGATACCTCTAAGAATGGGGGGAGATATGGGGCAAGTCTTTATCCCGATCCTGTTGGGTGTCACCTCGGTCGGTGCCTATCTGGTTGGCGCCAAGGGCCTTAAGCTGTCCGGCACCGCCGTCCAAAAAGCGGCCAGCAAGATGCTTGAGTGTCTGGGTTTGACGTTTGTCTTCCTCGGAGTCAACATCACTGTGGGCGTCATCGTCATTCTGGCGGCGCGCGCCATGACCGGTGCGTTTGTCTCGCTCTACCTCGCCGGTGACGAATCGCTGCTTGTGCTTTCGCTCATACAAGGTCTCGTTTTCCAGGGGTGGCGGGATCTGTCGGCGCCGCCACCATCAAATCGCTCGCGCCAATGATCGATCTCCTTCTCTTTTTTTTGGTTGCGGTGTCGGTCTTCTCTCTGGGCTGCGGCCTGTGGATAGGGTATCGGGATCTTACCTCGACCCGCCCTAGTGAGGGGGCAGCGTCAACGCCGCCGGATGAAGACGTCATGATCTTCGACCGCGTGACCGAAGGGCTGGCGCAGCTCCCCAGCCTGAACGACCCGGGAGCGCTGTGGGCTGCCCAGAAGGACGTGAAGCAGAGGGTCGGAGAACAGTACGGCCTGAAATCGGCGGAGGTCGGCATCATCTATTGGCGCGTCTGGCACTGGAAGAATCGTTCCACACGCTGAGTGGGGCTTTGACTTGACAAGCTGCGCCGAACCTTGGTCTAATGAAGTCCATTTTCGACTGCCGTCACTAAGCCCTCATCAGATTCGATGGGGGCTTTTGTCTCGGGGCCATGGTGGACTACAAGGCGACTCTCAACCTGCCTAAAACGACCTTTCCCATGAAGGCGAACCTGACGGAGCGCGAGCCCGAAATTCTGCGCTTCTGGGAGGAGCGTGGGATCTATCGTAAGCTCCGGGAGCTTCGAGGAAACCGCCAAATGTGGGTCCTCCACGATGGTCCTCCGTACGCCAACGGCCATATCCACATGGGCCACGCGCTGAACAAGATCTTGAAGGACTTGGTCGTCAAGTCCCGGTCCATGATGGGCTATAACGCTGTCTATGTCCCAGGCTGGGACTGCCATGGGTTGCCCATCGAGCTCCAGGTGGACAAGGAGCTGGGAGCGCAGGCGAAGACGGTAGGCGTGGTGGAGAAGCGACGGCTGTCCCGGGAGTATGCCGCCCGCTTTATTAACGTGCAGCGAGATGAGTTCAAGCGGCTCGGGGTATTGGGAGATTGGGAGCATCCTTATTCCACCATGGACTATCGCTATGAGGCAGTAATTCTCCGGGAGCTGGCCAAATTCGTGGGGGCAGGCAGCGTGTACCGTGGACTGAAGCCGGTCCACTGGTGCAGCACTGACCAGACCGCCTTGGCCGAGGCAGAGGTGGAGTACGACGATCACCGCTCCCCCTCAATCTATGTCAAATTCCCGCTCAAAACCGGAGAGAATCTTCCCCTCCCCGCGGTCGTGCTCAATCTCTTCGGTGAGGAGTTCCCCGCGTCGGCTTCCGAGTTCCAAAATCTCACGGGTAGGGATGTTTCAGCGGTCATCTGGACGACCACCCCGTGGACTCTTCCAGCCAATCTTGCGGTGTGCTTCCATCCGTATGAAGGGTATGCGGCGGCAGTATTTCGTCATGACGGGCGACCGCAGGTTTACATTGTAGCCGATGCGCTGTTGAGCAACTTTGCTGGGGCGATAGGGGTAAAGGAATACACGGTTCTTGCGCGGTTTCGCGGAGGGCGGCTTGCCCAGCCACCTGGTCCCGGTCCGCGTGGAGACACCTTCTTTTACCACCCCTTCCTGGAAAAGGACTCGATGGCCGTTCTCGGGGAGTACGTGACGATGAATCAAGGCACGGGTGTCGTCCATACGGCCCCGGGACACGGGGCGGATGACTACGACACTGGAATGAAGTATGGGTTCCCGATCTACACCCCGGTCGATGATGAAGGACGATTTGTTCCGGACCTTCCTCTCTTTGGCGGGATCAATGTCTGGGAGGCAAACCCCCAGATCGTTGCGGAGCTCCGCCGCCGAGGAAATTTGGTCGCTGAAGGGATCGTGGATCACTCTTACCCCCACTGCTGGCGGTGCAAAAATCCGACTATCTTCCGAGCCACCGAGCAGTGGTTTATCTCGATGGAGAAAAACAACCTTCGCCAGCAAGGGCTCGAGGAGATCCGGAAGGTGAAATGGATCCCCCCCTGGGGAGAGGAACGGATCTACAACATGATCCAGGATCGGCCTGACTGGTGCATTTCGCGGCAGCGGGCCTGGGGAGTCCCCATTGCTGCCTTTTACTGCCAGGCATGCCACCATACCCTTGCCGAGCAGCACCTCATGGAACATGTGGCGGATCTCATGGAGCGCGAGGGTTCGGACGTCTGGTTCCTGAAGAGCGCTGAGGACCTGCTGCCTCCCGCCACCCGGTGCCCCCGCTGCGGTGGCACGCAGTTTACCAAGGAGAACGACATCTTGGACGTCTGGTTTGAATCTGGCACAAGCCAGGCGGCCGTTCTGGAAACCCGGCCGGACCAGCACTGGCCGGCGGAAATGTACCTCGAGGGGAGCGACCAGCACCGGGGTTGGTTCCACAGTTCCCTTCTGGTGGCGGTGGGGACCAAGGGGCAGGCACCGTACAAGGAGGTCTTAACACACGGCTTCGTGGTGGATGGGGAAGGCAGGAAGATGTCCAAGTCGATGGGGAACGTTATCGCCCCACAGGAGGTCATGTCCACCCACGGCGCCGAGATCCTCCGTCTCTGGGTGGCGGCGGAGGATTACCGGGATGATGTCCGCCTCTCAGCTGAGATTCTTACTCGCCTCGTCGAGGGGTATCGCCGGATCCGAAACACCTGCCGTTATCTCTTGGGCAATCTGTACGACTTTGATCCCAAGGCACACCTGTTGCCCCGGGACGAACTCCTCGAGATTGATCGGTTTATCCTCCACCGGCTCCAAAAGCTCACGGGGCGACTGCTTCGGGCTTATGAGCGATACGAGTTTCACATTCTGTTTCACGCCCTTCAAAACTTCTGTGTAGTGGATCTGTCGGCCTTTTACCTTGACGTCTTGAAGGACCGGGTCTACACCTCAGGTGCTGCATCCCCCGAACGGCGGGCGGCCCAAACGGCCATGTACCTCATCCTGCAAAGCCTCACACGAGTGATGGCACCGGTTCTCTCCTTTACCGCTGAGGAGGTCTGGGGCTATATCCCTCGGCGCGGGGATGAAACAGAGAGTGTACACCTCACCGAATTCTTAGCGGTAGATCCTAGTTTCGTGGACGGCGTCCTTGAGTCCCGTTGGGATAAACTCCTCGAGATCCGTGGTGAAATCCAGAAAGCACTCGAGAGAGCCAGGGCACAAAAGGTACTAGGCAGTTCCCTTGAAGGACGGGTGACTCTCTATCCGAAAGCCTACTCGCCGGAGGTCGCTGCGATCCTCGATGAAAGTGGACCGGCCGAATTGGCAACCCTGTTCATCGTCTCCCAGGTGGAGCTGTCACGCGACAATCCCCCCGAGGGCCCCCCCGATCGAGTTGATGCCCTCCAGTCGCTTCCCACAGAGGGAGAGTGGGCATGGGTCGGCGGAAACCTCGTCACGCCGGTTGTCATCGGCAAGGCGCGGGGGCAGAAGTGCGAACGGTGCTGGGTGTACCGCGAGAGTGTGGGGCAATCCCCGACACATCCCACGATCTGTGACCGCTGTGTCGCCGTTCTCGGGATGAGTTCATAGTTTATGGGTCATCGACCATGGACTATGAGCACCGCGTCCTTTTATTCGATTGCTCTCACCATTATCGTCCTGGACCAGATCTCCAAGTTCACCGTGCAACAGACGCTTGACCTGGGGCAGATCATCCCTATCATCCCATCGTTTTTTAACCTCACCTATGTGTTAAACCCGGGGGCCGCCTTTGGCTTCCTCTCGGGCGCCTCCGCCGCCTTTCGCGGCCCTTTCTTTATCACGGTTTCCGTTCTCGCAGTCCTTTTCATCCTCTATTACAGGTCGCACTACCGAGGGATGGGTCTCCTGCCTTCCCTGGGCCTTGCCTGCATCCTCGGTGGGGCGTTGGGAAATCTGGTTGATCGCCTCCGGCTCGGCATGGTGGTGGACTTTTTGGATTTTTATTACGGATCGTATCACTGGCCTGCCTTCAATCTGGCAGACTCCGCAATCACCGTAGGGGTAGCTCTCATGATATTCGAGATCCTCACCGAGCGGGGGAAAGGGTGACCGGTGGTGGAGATCCGCACGTATGAGATCCCACCCAAGGAGGCCGGGACTCGCCTGGATCAATTTTTGGTCCAATCAAGTGGCCTCTCTCGGTCGGTGGTCCAGCGCCTGATTCATCAGGAGCGCGTGCGGATCGGCGACCGCCCCCGAAAGGCGAGCTATCGAGTCCGGGCTCACGACCGACTCATCGTGGCATTCCCCCCTCCTGAGCCTTGGGGGATCGAGCCCGAGCCGATTCCCCTCGATATCTTGTATGAGGACCGAGATCTCCTAGTTGTCAACAAACCTCCTGGCTTGGTGGTTCATCCCGGCGCCGGGCGTCAAGGGGGGACACTTGTCAACGCCCTTCTTCACCACTGCCCCGGGCTCACCACCATCGGGGGCGTAGAGCGACCCGGGATCGTTCATCGGCTCGACAAAGAGACCTCGGGATGCCTGGTCGTGGCCAAGACGGGAGAGGCCTATCAGGTCCTGACCCAGCAGTTTCAGGCTCGGCAAGTCCAGAAGACCTACCTGGCCATTGTCCACGGGTCGGTCCTCACTGGACCGCGGAGGATTACCCTGCCCATCGGACGGCGCGCGAGAGAGCGGAAACGAATGGGGGTGCGGACCCACAAGGGGCGGGAGACTGAAACGATTTTCCGAGTGCTTCGGTCTACCCCGGGCTGCAGTCTGGTCGAGGTGATACCGACCACGGGCCGCACGCACCAAATTCGGGTTCACGGGGCGGCCATTGGGCATCCCGTGGTCGGGGATAAGCTCTACGGGGGGCGGCGCGAGCGCAGATCCCGATGGAAGGTACCGCGCCAACTCCTGCACGCGTGGAAGCTCGCCTTCGCCCATCCCCGTACCGGGGAGCGGGTCGACAATACGGCCTGTCTCCCGCGCGACTTTCAAGAGTTTTTGGACCACATGGACCTCCATCCCTCACAGGGGCTCTAAGGTCAGCAGGCGATTCATGGGGCTTGAAGTTCCACGCGTCCAGAGGTAGACTTTTCTCAGGATGATATGGGGGCTACGACATGGCTCTTACACCGCAAGAACTCAAGGCTCTTCCTTTAGCCCAGATCCTGGACCGGCAGACCCAAGAGGGGGCGCGGGAGCTCTACGAGCGGCTCCCGGACAATGAGCTCCGGTGTTACGCCTGCGGCCACCGGTGCCTCATCCGGGATGATCGTCGTGGAATCTGCAAGGTCCGGTTCAACAAGGACGGGACCCTCTACGTGCCGTGGGGCTATGTTGCGGCTCTGCAGTGCGATCCCACCGAGAAGAAGCCTTTCTATCACTTGCTCCCCGGCTCGAATACCCTGACTTTCGGGATGCTCGGCTGCGACTATCACTGTCCCTATTGCCAGAATTGGCTCACCTCGCAAGCCCTCCGGGATCCGGCGGCAGGAGCCAGGCCCGAACTGGTGACGCCGGAGGGGCTCGTCGAACTCGCCCTCGAGTCAGGCGCACAGGTTGTGGGGAGCTCGTACAATGAGCCCCTGATCACCGCCGAATGGGCGGTTGCAATCTTTGAGAAGGCCAAGGCGGCGGGCCTCAAGACCTGCTTCATCAGCAATGGCAATGCCACTGAGCAAGTCCTGACGTATCTCAGGCCCTGGTGCGACGGATATAAGATCGATTTGAAGGCGATGTCGCAGAAGAACTATCGGTATCTGGGTGGGGTGCTCGAGCACGTCCTTGAAACCATCCAAATGGTCCATGCAATGGGGTTCTGGATGGAGGTGGTCACCCTCATCGTTCCCGGCTGGAACGACTCGGAAG
>VRUN01000071.1 GCA_019456075.1 Candidatus Methylomirabilota bacterium | reverse complement strand
CCAGACAATAGAGGTGGGGATCCAGAAGGGACCTGTAGAAATCTCAGATGAGACGTCGTTGACCCGGTGCTATAGCTGCTGGGAGCAGGCCAACCCGAGGCCTAGCGAGACTATGCCATGATCCGATTCCATCCGCTATTTCTATCGGCGGTCACATTTTTCGTGGCTGTCGCTATTGGCGGTGCCTTCATCAACATCGCCGAGCGTCGCCGGAGCGACGAACACCGCCACGTGCTCAAGGAGATCGGCGCCGTCCAGGCTCATATACTGGAGCGGCAGCTAGATCGCTCGCTCTCTTCGACTTTTGCCCTCGCTTCGATTTTGCGCCAGAGCGGGAGGATCGACAACTTTGACACCCTCGCGGCCGAGATCATCAAGAATTATGGGGGGATCAGCAACTTACAGCTCGCGCCTAATGGAGTGGTCACACAGATATACCCGTTGGCAGGCAATAAGGCGGCGATCGGCCATGACCTCTTGAACGATCCCCGGCGCCGGATCGAGGCGCTGGCGGCGATCGAATCGCGAAGGTTGACGCTTGCCGGCCCGTTTACTTTGGTTCAGGGTGGAGTGGCTGTCATAGGGCGCTTGCCAGTCTTTGTCCCGGGTAAGGCTGGAGGCGAGCGTTTCTGGGGCTTCACGATCGCCCTTATTCGCTTGCCCGCCTTGCTGGAGCTGAGCAACCTGAACCGACTTGTTGAGCACGACTACAATTACCAACTCTCGCGGGTTGATCCGGGCAGCGGACAGAAAACTGTTTTCGCAGGGTCAATCGACACGGATCTGCAGGACCCAATATCCCTCGAGATTGAAGTGCCGAAGGGAAGATGGACTTTGGCCGTCGCGCCGCGGGGGGGATGGCAATCCTCGTCCTCGTTGCCCTTCGAGGTCGGCCTAGTGTTTCTGGTCAGCTCGTTGGTTGCAGGTTTCACCTTTTCTCTCGCCAGACGGCCGGAGATTCTACGACGATTGGTTGAGTTCCGTACAAAGGAGCTGGCAGAGGCCAACGCTACCTTGAGGACTGAAATCACCGGGCGCAATCGGGCGGAAAAAACCCTGCAGGAGGCACATGGCCAGTTGGAGATTCGCGTCCAGGAGCGGACCAAGGAGCTGGCACATGCCAACGCTGCATTGAAGGCTGAGATTGCAGAGCACAGGGTGGCCGAAGAGACACTCCGTTGGAGCAAGGAGCGGTATCGCACTCTTATCGAAACCATTCCTCACGGAATTGAGGAGATAGATGCATCTGGAATCATTACTGTTGCTAATGCGGCCCACCACAGGCAATACGAGTATGGTGAAGGGGAACTGATAGGAATGTCCGTATTGGACTTGGTCGTGACTGACTCCGAGCGAGAAAAGTTGGGTAATTATTTGACGTATTTGGTGAAAGAACAGCCTGTACCTGTTCCTTACTTTGGGAAGAAAATAACAAAAAAAGGAAGGGTTATAGGTGTCCAAGTAGCCTGGGAATACAAACGGGATACACAAGGGCAGGTAACGGGGTTCACCTCGGTCATAACAGACATCACCGAGCGCAAGCAGGCCGAAGAGGCCTTGCGACGAGCACACGACGAGCTCGAACTGCGGGTTCAGGAACGAACGGACGCGCTGCACGAAAGCAGGGAGTATTTCCGGAAACTGGTCGAAACGGTCAAGGTCATCCCGTGGGAGGCAGACGCCAAGACGTGGCAGTTTACGTATGTGGGCCCACAGGCCGTTACGCTGCTCGGCTATCCCATCGAACGATGGTATGAGAAAGATTTCTGGGCTACCCACATTCACCAGGAAGACCGGGATTTTGCGATCGATTTCTGCCAGAAGTTCTCCGAAACGGAAGAAAACTACGAATTTGAATACCGCATGCTTTCATCAAATGGGGAAATCTTCTGGCTGCATGACATCGTCAATGTCATCAGGGAAAATGGTGAGCCGAGAACCCTTCGAGGGTTCATGATCGACATTACCGAACGGAAGCGGGCAGAAGAGGCACTGCGAGCAAGCGAGGCGGGTCTTCGACGGAACCAACAGGATCTCCAAGAGCTTGCGGGGAAGCTGCTGACGGCGCAGGAGGGCGAACGGCGCCGTCTCGCCCGGGAGATGCACGACGATCTGACCCAACGGTTGGCGGTGTTGGCGATCGAGGCCGGAAAGCTCGAGACACTGCTCGAATCTTCTGGTGGCCCAGTCCCTGGCAAGCTTCGCGAAATGAAAGAACAGATGGTGAAACTGGCTGCCGATGTCCATGCGATCGCCCGCCAACTGCACCCGTCCATTCTCGACGATCTTGGATTGGTCGATGCGATGGAATCAGAGTGCACGAGTTTCTCGCAGCGAGAGGGGATCGTTGTGAAGTATCAGCCCAAGAACGTTCCCGCAGCATTGCCCAAAGATTTGGCGCTGTGCCTCTACCGGGTATCGCAAGAGGCATTGAGGAACATTGCGAAGCACGCCCAAACGACGGAAGCCCATGTTTTTCTGACTGGAAAGGACGCCGGGATTATGCTGACTATTGAGGATCACGGCATCGGGTTCGACCTGGCCAAGGTTCGGGGAAAGAAAGGCTTAGGCCTCGCCAGCATGGAAGAGCGGGCGCGATTGGTCCAGGCTGAACTGCGAGTTGATTCTCGGCCGGGCAAGGGGACGGTCATTGAGATCCAGGCACCCTTGCGAAGGAAGAGGGGATGAAACGAGCGCGCGTGTTGCTTGCCGATGATCACAAGATCATCACGGAGGGCTTGCGCAGTCTGCTGGAGCCCGAGTTCGAACTCGCGGGCACCGTCGAGGATGGGCGGGCGTTGGTGGCCGCCGCGCAAGAGCTGAATCCGGATGTGGTCGTGGCGGACATTTCGATGCCGTTGCTCAACGGCATCGAGGCGGTCCGGCAGCTCAAAAAGGCCGGCTCACGGGCCAAGGTGATCTTTCTGACCATGCACCCGGATGCGACATATGCGGCCCGGGCTTTTGAAGCGGGCGCGTCGGGCTTCGTATTAAAGCACTCGGCATCCTCCGAGCTTCTCACGGCGATTCGTGAAGCACTGAAGGGGCGCACATATATTACACCGATGATTGCCAAGGATTTGATGCACGCGTACAAGGGCGGGCCCCCTCGGCGCCGAAAGCCTGGCCCCAACCTGACGGCCCGCCAGCGGGAGGTGCTACAGTTGGTGGCCGAGGGGTTTTCTGCCAAGGAAATCGCCTCGATGTTGAACATCTCCGCCAGGACAGTCGAGTTTCACAAGTACCGAATCATGGAAGATCTGAACCTCCGGACCAACGCTGAATTGATCCAATATGCGGTAAAGCACGGCATCGCCTCGGTCTGACCGACGGGGTGCGGCCCGTAGAGTTACACCCCGATCCCCCCCATATCGGATCGCTCCCCCTCATCTTCACGGATTTCTCATTCTCTCCCTAGAAAATCAGCCCCAATTCGAAAAACGTCGCGTAACACGTGTAACTACTTGAATTTCTTGGTTTGTAGGCCTATCAGCGTCCTTCGAAGGGCTTTTCTCTTTCCGCGAGCCCCGGATCGGGACCAGTATATTTTGAGCCAAAAACTCGTAATTTTACGAGTTGTTCGGGCCGCCTCCCGACTGGTAGCCTTCCAACGTCAGGGGTCATGCGAGCATCCCACATATTGAGGGGCGGACTATGAAACGATTGCACATGATTTTCTCCGAGGCCTTGGGCCTCAAGCATCGCCCTCTCTCCCGCCGGAGCGGCGTTCTCATTCTGGGCATGCTATGCACTCTGATCGTGAGTGTGACCCCTCTTCATGCACAGTCCCAAAGGACGATAGTCAACCTGCGAGGGGATGAGGTCCTTGTTCCGGCGGATGTCCCGCGGAAGGAACAGTTTGTCTTGCAGCGCTTGATCAGCGTGGACGACCGGTTAATCGTGTTTCTTTACAGCGGTCCCCGATTCGAACGCCGGGTGGATTATGCAGAGACATACAACCTGAATGGTGAGCTTTTGGAGATCGCCTGGTATGACCCGACTGGGGGCCTCAAAAGAGCCCGGGACATCAATGTGGGCGACAACAAGATCACCAAACCAGCCCGGATACTGGAAATGTTCCATGAGCTTCGTCAGCCCGACCTGCCGCCGGCCAAGGCAACCAAGGTTGGAAGACGACTGCCGCGGCACGCAAACTAGAAAGAAAGGAGTCAGCAGATGCCCACGGTCGCTCACTGTTCAAAATGCCTGCGGACCTACATGGTCGTCGGCCCGCATTCCCCAAAAACGATGAACGACTGGATCTGTCCTCGCTGCAAGCGGGTGCGGAACTTGCCCCGCGAGGTAGGCCCTGACCGTGATCGCTTCGGCGGCTCGCGACAGCGGGAGGACGTTCTCAAATAACCTCATCTTGGGTCTGCCGGACACCCGCTGAGTAAGAACAGGGACGACCACGAAACAAGGCCGGATGCTCTGCGGTGAGACCCGTCCGCCCATGCCAAATCTCTTCCCAATTCCCCCGCAGAACCTTGTAACTTATTGAAAATCCCAAAATTCGCGACTTGACGGGGCCGAATTCCCCCTGGTACCCTTCTAATCACGGGGGTCAACTCCTCCCTCCAGCCCCCCCTAGATCTTGCAGGACCTTGTGACCCTTCCCTGAAGACGAGTAAATATTGAGCTGGAGACTAGTATTTTACGGGTTGTTGGAGGTGGTTCCTCGCCTGTAACATTTCCAGGCTCCCCACGGAACGTCCCAAAGCTCGTGCGAAACGAAACGTGGACATGCATCGAACAATCCATAGGTCTTGGGCTCGACGGCTGATCATGGTCCGGGGAGGATAGGCTATGGAGATCGCATCGATCGGCCAAGCGCTTCCCCGGTACCTGATTCAGGCCGAGCATGAGCGTCCTGAGACGATGCGGGACTTGGCCACCCTCCTCTATCAGATTAGCCTCGCCTCCAAGGCGATCGCCCGAGAGCTGGGGCGGGCTGCCCTGACCGGGACCCTCGGGATGACGGGAGAGGTGAATGTCCAGGGGGAATTGGTCAAGAAGCTCGATGTGCTTGCCAACGAGATCATAGTGGAGGCTCTGGAGGATAGTGGCCTGGTCTCGACAATCGTGTCCGAGGAGCTGGATGAGCCCCTCTACCTCGAAAAGGCGGGCGAGCGGGCGAAGTATGTGGTCTGCCTGGATCCAGTGGACGGCTCCTCGAACATCGACGTGAACGGGATTGTGGGAACGTTCTTCTCGATCCGGGACCGGAAGGGCCAGGGCCCGGATCAGCTAGCGGCCGATGTCCTCCAGCCGGGGACAGCCCAGGTGGCGGCAGGCTATGTGATGTACGGCCCCAGCACAGTGTTCGTCTACACCGCTCGCGACGGGTTGCACGCCTTTACGCTCGATCCGACGCTCGGCGAGTTCCTCCTCTCACAGGAGGGCATCCGGATCCCGGCGCGGGGCAAGACATATAGCGTCAACGAGGGAAATTTCCATCGCTGGCACCCGTACACGCGCCGCCTGGTGGAACACCTCCGCACGATAGACAAAGCGACCGATCGGCCGTATTCCCTTCGGTACACCGGCTCTATGGTTGCCGACCTCCACCGCACCCTGCTTGAAGGAGGGCTCTTCCTCTACCCGGCTGACGTGGATGACCCGAAGAAGCCTACAGGAAAGCTGCGGCTCCTGTACGAGGCGGCGCCGGCGGCTCTGGTTGTCGAGCAGGCTGGGGGACGCGCCAGTACAGGGACTGAGCAGATCCTTGAGATCCAGCCGACTTCCCCCCACCAACGAGTACCCCTGATTATCGGCAGCCCAGAGGATGTCGCGCTGGCCGAGGACTTTTACCAGGAGCGAAGATGAAAAGGAGGAGTGATGACTAAGCAGATAAAGGAGATCCTGAGCTGGTACGCCGGGGACAGCCCGGGGATCCTCACGAACCTCGCCCGGATGCTGAACCATGGCATGTTAGCCGGGACGGGGAAGATGGTCATCCTGCCGGTGGACCAGGGTTTTGAGCACGGCCCTGGGCGCAGCTTTGCTATGAACCCGCCGGCCTATAACCCCCACTATCACTTTGAGCTGGCCATCGAGTCGGGCTGTAATGCCTACGCCGCGCCGCTCGGCTTTCTGGAGGCGGGCGCGGCCGAGTTCGCCGGCTCCGTTCCGTTGATCCTCAAACTCAACAGCCATGACGTCTTGCTGGAAGAGAAGGACCCGTACCAGGCAGTAACCGGGAGTGCCAAGGACGCGCTGCGCCTCGGGTGTGTCGGTGTGGGCTATACGATCTACCCCGGCTCTGCCCACCGCCTCGAGATGTATCAAACGCTACGTGAGATCGCCGCCGAGGCCAAGGCCGTGGGCTTGGCGGTGGTTGTATGGTCCTACCCCCGAGGCTCTGGCCTCTCCAAGAAGGGGGAGACGGCGATCGACGTGACCGCGTACGCTGCCCATATCGCGGCGCAACTGGGGGCGCATATCGTCAAGGTCAAGCTTCCCAGTGGTCACATCGAGCAGGATGCGGCGCGAAAGGTGTACGAAGGGACTAAGGTGCCGATTGGCACCCTTGCAGACCGGGTCCGGCACGTGGTACAGAGCACGTTCAGTGGCCGCCGGATCGTGATCTTCTCAGGCGGGGCCAAGGAGGAGGACAAGGTGGTCTTCGACGAGGTGCGGGCGGTCCGCGATGGCGGTGGCTTTGGATCGATCATCGGTCGCAACTCGTTTCAACGGCCGCGGGCCGAGGCATTGGATTTTCTCGCGACCATCATGAACATCTATGCCGGAAAGGCGAAGTAAACACATGACAACAGTCAAGCTGGCGCCATCGATCCTCGCCGCCGACTTCGCCCGCCTGGGGGAGCAGGTCAGCGAGGCAGAGGCGGCCGGGGCCGACCGCATCCATATCGACGTGATGGATGGACACTTCGTGCCCAACATTTCCATTGGCGTCCCCGTGGTGCGCTCGCTCCGAAAGATCACACGGCTCCCCCTCGAGACGCACCTCATGATCGCCGATGCCCCCCGGTACCTGACGGCATTCGCCGAGGCGG
>VRUN01000070.1 GCA_019456075.1 Candidatus Methylomirabilota bacterium | reverse complement strand
CTCTATGGCGAAAGAGTTGGGTCCGGGAACTTTCTGTCCGTAACCACGGTATCGCGTGTGCCGGTATTTCTTGAGGGCTGAACGTGCGAGGGTCAGTATTGCCGAAGTGGCTTACCGGTCGCGAGGAGCCCTGGGCCCGGCAGGGCGGTGAACCCGGCCTGGTGCGGTGGATTCGGGTCGGTTACGTTGTCGTTCGTGCCGCTCCCGGCGGAGGCGCTGACGTTCCTCGGGCGGGAGCTGCTGGAGCCGGTGCCACTCTCGCCGCATTCGTTTCTGTTCCTCGGGGGGAAGCTTTCGGAACTGCTGGTATCGCTCGCGGAGGGCCTGACGCTTCTCCGGCGGCAGCTCCTGCCAGCGACGGAACTGCTTCCGAAGACGCTCTCGTTTCTCTGGGGGAAGCTGGCGCCAGCGCCCGTGGTTTTTCCGGATCTGCTCCTGCTCCCCCCGTGGAAGCTGTCGGAAAGCTTTCAGCCGTTCCTGCAGGGCCTGCTGTTGTTCTGGGGAGAGGGCTTGCCATTCACGATGGCGCCGCTTCAGCTGCTGCCGCTCCTCGGGAGAGAGACTGTTCCACCACCGTCGGAGCTCGTTCTCGCGAGACCCCGCCTGGGAAGAGGACTGCGATTGGGCGAGGGACTTCCGATGCGGTCCCGGAGGCGCGGGCTGCTGACCCCAGGCCGAGGTGGCGGCCATCAGGAGGAGCATACAACTCACGAGCGAAGCCACAATGCTTCTCATCGAGCTCTCTCCTCAGTCTGGGACTCCCGAGGCTGAGATGAATCCATCTCTCCCAGCATCTCCATTTCTTGAAGCATCTCGAACATCTGCAGCATCTCTAGCTCCCTCACGATCTCCAGGTCCTGCAGGATCGCATCGTCTTCCTGCTGCTCCTCCCGGGGAATCGGTTGCGATTGTTCGCTCCACGCGGCCGTCCCCATCATCGCGGCCATGAGACCCAGGAGGCATAAAAGCGTCCAGGCCCGAGGCATCTCAGGTCGCCTTTCGGGGACCCTCGATGATCCTCGATTGGATCAGTTCCCAATCTTCGAGCAGATCGATCTCTTCAAGCAAATCCATCTCCCGAAGCATGTCGAGGTCTTGGCTCAAGACCAGTTGCTGGGCCAAGTCCAACGACGTGAGTTCACGTATTGGTGGCCGCTCAGGGCTGCTCTGCCAGGTGAGGAAGACCGCCAGGAAGAGAGCAATCCCTACTGCCAGGGCTGGAATAGGCCGTGCCGTAAGTGTCGCAAGCCAGTTCTGTAGGCGGGGCAGCCGCGGGGCCGGCGCCACCTTCTGCCGAAGTTCCCGAAGGTACTGCTGCCAAAAGACCTCGGGCGGCTCCGGTGCCGGCATCCTTGCAACGAGCGCCAACGTCTCTCGAAGGGCGTGCTCCTCTTCTCGGCACCCGGGACATCGGGTGAGATGTGCCTCGAGTTCCGCGTGGGCTGCTGCGGTGAGATCCCCGTCCACGTATTCGAGAAGCTTGCTCCGGTAAGCCTCACACTCCATGTGAACCCTCACGCATCGTCGCGGAGGCCTTTGAGCTGTGCTCTCAACTTCGCCACCGCATGAAAGTAGTTGACCCGCACCGTTCCCTCAGAGCTCTCCATGATCTCGGCGATCTCCCGGTAGGGGAGGCGGTGGTGGACCCGCAGCAGAAGGGTGGCCTGCTGTTGCGGCGGTAGCTCTGACACGGCCTCGCCTACGGCTCCGTGAATCTCCCGCGCCTCGAGCTCGTCTAAAGGTCTGGGAGACAGATCCGCGTGAGTCTCGGGTACCTCTCCCGCATCAGATGACCGTTGTTGCCTCAGATGACTGATGCAGAGATTCACCGTGATTCGATACAGCCAGGTCGAGAGGCTGGAGCGCCCATCGAAGTTTCCAAGGCCCCGGTAGGCGCGGAGAAAGGCCTCTTGAGAGAGATCCTTTGCGTCTTCAGCGTTCCGCGTCATCCGGTAGGCCAACCGGAAGAGATCCCTTTGGTACTGGCGGACCAAGGTATCGAAGGCGCTCTGGTCGCCCTCTCGGAGCTGAGATACCAGGGCACGATCCGCCTCCTTCACCGTGGATCCCTCCGATAGACCGTCTCACCTCCTCCCCTGTCTCTTTAGACGGCGGGGCAAAGGCAATGTTAAACGGGACAGCATCATTATTATGGTACGCCCCATGCAAGACATAATCCACATCCTTTCCTCTTCCTTGACAGCGGAACGCGAGGGTAGATAGAGTGGTGGCGGTTTCACGATCGTGGGAGAGTACGATGGTGGAAAGTAAAAGCAAGTGCCTCCTTCGGAGATGGGGGCCTCTTCTTCTCGTGCTCTTCGTGGTCTCGTGTGCTGGTCCCCGGGTTCACGTGCCGGCCGGCGGGGGACAGGTGGGGATGGCCTCGTGGTATGGGCCGAAGTTTCACGGGCGCCGAACAGCGAGCGGGGAGGTCTACAATATGTATCAGATCACCGCCGCGCACCGAACGCTTCCTCTTGGCTCATGGGTGCATGTGACGAACCTGGACAACGGCCGGTCGCTCCAGGTCCGGATAAACGATCGGGGGCCTTTCATCAGGGGTCGAATCATTGATCTTTCTTACGCAGCGGCTCGGGCCATTGGCATGGTCAGGCAAGGAGTTGCCCGAGTGCATGTCTTTCCTCTGGGTAGCCGCCGGCGCCTTGTTGCGCGGTCAGAGGGCACCTTCTGGGGTTCCCGTTCGGAGGCCGCTGGACAGCCAGCAGGCTTTACACTTCAAGTGGGCTCCTTTGCAGACAAGCGGAACGCGGTCGCCCTCCAGAACCGTCTGAACGGGTTGACTTCTGACATCTATATCAGCAAGGTTGACGTGGGCGGGCAGACGTTTTATCGGGTTCGCGTCGGAAACTTTGCGAGCCGCGAGGCGGCGACACGGACTGCGATGCGGGTTGCCGAGCATGGGTTCACGGTTATCTTGATAGAACCGGACTAAGGTTAAAAAAACCTTGACACCTTTTCCCGTATCATGATAGCTTCCCGAAGCTTTCTCTGAAACTTCAAACGGCATTTTGATTTTGACAGGTTAGCGACTGGCCTTCCTTGTTAGCGCGGCCCGTTCGTTATCCACAGAATTTCAGAGGAAGCAGGCGATACCCTGCGCGCGGATCCGTTTCTCGGCTCACGTGACCCGGAGGTGAGCATGGCGGAGAAGGGGTATACGATCCTGGTCCTGTCTGACACGCCCTCCCGGGCGCGCCAGTGGCACCTGAGTGAGCGCGGCCTCCGTGTGGCCCTCTTTGGGGGGGCGCTGGCCATTCTGACCATTGCCTCCCTCGTGATCTACTCCCTAACGGTTCAGCTTGATGTGGCGGAGCACGCGCGACTGCGCGAAACGGTGAAGGCGCAGCGACGCGTGGCCACCCGCCTGGAGACCCTGGCGCAGGAAGTTACGCGTCTACGCACCTTTGACCACCAAATCCGCCGCCTGGCAGGCATGGAGGAGGTTCAGAGCCTCATGGCGATGGGCGGCGGGACCCTAGAGCTCGGGAAGGCCCTCGCCGCGGGGGAGCAGGCCGAGTATGAGCAGCTCGTCGAACGGCTGTATCAGGATCTGCAGCGGCTCGAGCGCGAGGTGGCCCTGCGGACCGAAAGTCTGGAGGCGGTGACCACCTATCTAACTCAGCAGAAGAACCGGTTGGCCGCGACGCCGTCGATCTGGCCCACCCAGGACGAGGGTTATGTGAGCTCGAGTTATGGTCACCGTGCCTCTCCCTTCACCGGGCGGCGGCAGACGCACACGGGGATCGACATCGCCGCCCCGCGGGGAACATCCATCCTGGCGGCGGCCGACGGGGTGGTCACCTTTTCAGGTAGAATGGCTGGCTATGGGCGGGTCATCGTCGTCACCCACGGCTTCGGGTTCAAAACGTTTTACGGGCACAATCAAAAGAACAAGGTACGGAAGGGGGAGCGGGTAAAGCGGGGCCAGGTCATCGGCACCGTCGGGAATTCTGGCTATAGCACCGGTTCTCATTTGCATTACGAGGTCCTCGTCAAGGACCGCACTATCAACCCTCTCAAATACATCGTCGACGAAGGGCGACAGGCCCGGGCCCGACAGAAAAAATAAGCCGCGCCGTTCATCTGTCGCGGCCAAGATATCCCCCGATTTTTCGGGGGATTTTTTTTGGCCGGTCCTTTGCAGTTGATGAGGGTAGGGGAGTATGTTAGCCTAAAATGAATAGTTTGCTGCACTCTTTGCGGAGAAGGAAACAGATATGGCGCTTTGGCACAACGTCTTCAGTAGGGTGATTGGGACCAAGAATGAGCGGGAGCTCAAGAGACTTCAGCCCCTCGTGGCTCAGATCAATGAGCTGGAACCGGCGCTCCAAAAGCTTTCCGACCCAGACTTGAGGGCGAAGACCGGTGAGTTCAGGGAAAGGCTCGAGCGGGGAGCGACACTCGACGAGATCCTTCCCGAAGCCTTCGCGACCGTGCGAGAGGTGGCCCGCCGGGTCCTCGATATGCGCCACTTTGACGTCCAGCTCATCGGGGGGGCCGTGCTCCACGAGGGAAAGATTACTGAGATGGCCACCGGGGAAGGGAAGACCCTTGTGGCGACGCTTCCCGTCTATCTCAATGCCCTCCAGGGTCGCGGGGTCCATATCGTGACCGTGAACGATTACCTGGCAATGCGGGATAGCCAGTGGATGGGAGGCATCTATCAGTTCCTGGGTCTGAACGTCGGACTAATTCAACACGATATGCTTGATGCCGATCGGCAGCGCGCCTATGCGGCCGACGTGACGTATGGCACCAACAACGAATTCGGCTTCGACTATCTCCGCGATAACATGAAGTTTTCCTTAGAGGAGATGGTGCAGCCGGAGCTCCATTACGCCATCGTGGACGAGGTGGACTCGATCCTCATCGATGAGGCCCGCACTCCCTTGATCATTTCCGGGCCTGCTGATGAGTCGACCGACCTCTATTATAAAGTTGATCGAGTGATCCCCCGCCTCAAGCGCGCTGCCACTATCACCGAGGGTAAGCTGGCGGAGATTGAGGCCGTCCGCGAGGGGGATTTCATCGTTGATGAGAAAGCCAAGACCGTTGCCATTACTGAGCAGGGAGTGGCCAAGGTCGAGAATGTGCTGGGGATTTCCAACTTGTACGACCCCAGTAACATCGACACCCTTCACCACGTTCAGCAAGCATTGAAGGCGCACAATCTTTTCCAGCGGGATGTGGACTACATGGTCAAAGATGGCCAGGTCATCATCGTGGACGAGTTTACGGGTCGCCTCATGCCCGGTCGCCGGTGGTCTGACGGGCTTCACCAGGCGGTGGAGGCCAAAGAAAAGGTGAAGATTGAACGGGAAAACCAAACGCTGGCGACGATCACCTTCCAGAACTACTTCCGCATGTACGCCAAACTGGCCGGCATGACGGGAACGGCCGATACCGAGGCGGCGGAGTTCGCCCAGATTTATAACCTGGATGTGATGATCATCCCCACCAACCGAGACCTCGTCCGGACGAGTTACCCTGATGTCATCTATCGGACCGAGCGGGAAAAGCTCGGGGCCGTCGTCGAAGAGATCGCCGAGCTCCACGAAAAGGGGAGACCGGTCTTGGTGGGGACCACTTCGATTGAGAAGTCGGAGAAGATCTCGGCCCTTTTGAAACGCCAGGGCGTCCCGCACCAGGTCTTAAATGCCAAGTACCACGAGCGGGAGGCGGAGATCATCGCGCAGGCCGGCCGGAACAAGGCGGTGACTATCGCGACCAACATGGCCGGTCGGGGGACCGACATCGTATTGGGCGGCCACCCGCATTCCCTGGCCAGAGAGATGACGAGGCGGGAAGACATTCCAGAGAACGTAGATGCAGAGGAGATGGCGAGGGCGTTCGAGGAAGCCAAACGGATGCAGCAGTATGGACTCATGGATCCTGATATCAACCCTGAGGCCTATGGCAGATCCCTGGCCAAAGTTCGTCCGCTCTGTAACGCCGAACATGACCGCGTGGTGGAACTGGGCGGGCTCCACATTCTGGCCACCGAGCGGCATGAGGCCCGGCGGATCGACAACCAGCTCCGAGGCCGGTCCGGCCGGCAGGGGGACCCTGGTTCGTCTCGGTTCTACCTTTCTCTGGAAGACGATCTCCTGCGAATCTTTGGGGGGGAACGCCTTCAAAAGGTCATGGATAAGTTAGGGATGCAGGAGGGAGAAGTCATTGAGCATGGCATGGTCACCAAGGCCATCGAGACGGCGCAAAAGCGCGTGGAAGCACACAACTTCGAGATTCGCAAGCACCTCCTTGAATACGATGATGTGATGAACCGCCAGCGCCAGATCATCTATGGCGAACGGCGGAAGATCTTAGAGGGCGAGAATCTCAAAGAAGCCATTCTCGAGATGGCCGAGGACGTGTTGGAATCCCTCGTGGGGCTCTATGCGAATGAGGACACGTACCCGGAAGACTGGGATCTCAGAGGCCTCTCGGAGGCGATGTACCGGCAGTTTGGCGTAGAGGTCGCCGTCCCGACCGAGGGAATTCAGGAGATGACACTGGGTACGCTCAAGGAAGAACTCTGGGAAAAGGTCCAGGCCGCCTATGACCGGAAGGAACAGGAGATCGGGACCGATCTTTTCCGCTATCTCGAACGAGTCCTCATGCTCCAAATCGTGGATGGCCAGTGGAAGGACCATCTGCTGGGCATGGACCATCTGAAGGAAGGGATTGGCCTCAGAGGGTACGGTCAGCGGGACCCGTTAGTAGAATATAAGCGAGAAGGATTTGAGCTCTTTGACGCCACGGTCGAACGGATCAAGGAGCAGACGGTCCAGTATCTGTTCCGCCTCCAGCCGACCATCTCGGACCTCGCGGCCGAGGTCTCCGCCGAGGCGGAGGCCCCCTCTGGGGATGGGCAGGCCGCTCCCCGGTTTCGCATGCAACCTGTCCGTCCTGCTCCGAAGCAGTCCTTCAAGCCTTCTCCGGGCCCTGCGGTCGCCGTCAAGGCGGGCAAAGTTGGTCGCAATGAGCCGTGTCCGT
>VRUN01000069.1 GCA_019456075.1 Candidatus Methylomirabilota bacterium | reverse complement strand
TAAGAAGGTCACCGAGATGGACTTCGACTGGACCAACCTCCCCGACCCCGTGTCTCAAGCACTGCAAAGCTTGCTCGATCGGGTGGACGAGCTGGAGAAGGACTTGGAAGAGCTGAAAGGTCGCGTGCCGCAGGACTCCCTGGCCGACATCTCGTCATCGCTCCGCCGCGACGGCTGACCCTTTCTCGCCCCCCCCCACCGCTAGGGCCCGGTGAAGCTCCGAAACAGGCACCAGGTGGTATCCCTGCGTCCGGAGGCCAGCGATAATGGCTGGCAGTTCCCCATTGATCCGATCCTGTCTCCGCTGTGTCCCGAGGTGAAGGAGAATGATCCCCCCATTCGCCTGAGCCGTGGTCCCTCGTCCGAAGTTGAGAATACGCTCCCGCACCTCCTCTGCCCGATAGTAGATCGGCGAATGAGGGTCTGCCACCCAGTCTCGCGTGTCCAAATCCTCCCCTGCTGCCGGGTCGCGAGTCCATCCCACATGCAGGTAGCCAATTTCCGCGGCCCACCGCCGGATTTCTGGATTATGTTCGCCATACGGCGCGCGCCAGTACGGGCTCATGGGGACCCCGGCGACTTCCTCAAAGAGACGGGCCACCCGGCGGAGTCCACCCTGGACAAATTCCTTCGTGACTCCCGGAAGGGTGTCCTGCCGGTGATTGACGCCGAAGGTGGTGAGATGGGGATGACTGAACGTATGGTTGCCAATTTCGTGCCTGTCTCGGATCATGCGGCGGACCAGATCCGGATACCGGGTGATATACTGCCCCGTGAGAAAGATCGTTGCCCGAACCCCCAAGTTTCTGAGCGTATCCAGGATCTCGACGGTGACATTCGCCTCGATCCCCCCATCAAAGGTCAGGGCAACCTTCCGTTCCCAGGTGGGACCTCGGGAGAGGTTCGTCTCTGGAGGAAGGGGGGCCAGCTTTGAGATTCTTGGGGGGATGGGGTGCGCCGGTTTCGGCGGAAAGACTGGGACACGGGGCACTACGGGTTGGATGGTGGGGGCGGGAATCGCAAGCTTTGGCGGTGCAGGCGGTGGCGGAGACAGGACGAGACTACTCAAGTGGTACACCACAAAGAGCACCGGAATGAGAAAGAGCGGAACCCATCCGGGGCGGAGCACCAGTGGCCGCCGAGAAGGAGCGGGAGCCCATCTCCGCGTCCGCAGAGCCATCCGCTCGGCGGCCAGGGCCCGCCGTCGCCGCCCAAGGAGTCGTCGGTCGCGAGGCGGGACAGGCGTACCCTGAATGATCCAACCCTGAACCCGCCACTCGGCCTCCGCGGCCTGTTGCATCGCGTGGATGACACTACATCCCTTGTCGCAGAAGGGACGAACCCCAATCCGGACGCTGCATGCGTGACAGATCCGCGTGCCACAACGGAAACACCGGCGGCGTGCCCGTTGAGCAGGATGGCTCGAGCAGAAAGTACCCCTCATGGTCTCCTACAAAAGCTCGCTCGAGACGTCGAGAACTTCGCCTGGATCTACTTTGAGAAATACGAGTCCGGAGACGAGCTTGGGGTAGAAGTAAGTTGCTTTTGCCGGAAGCCGCTCACCGGCGGTCGCCACCTCGACCACTTGACCCACAGGAGTGGGGTTCAGAAAAAAGGCACCGGCATAGCGGCCGGCCCGGACCTGTTCGAGAGCAAACCCTTCATCATGGGTATAACCGATCATCGCCTCATCATGAAGATCCAGGAGTTTCTGGAAAACCAAGTGGTGGAGAATGACCAGATCCATTTCTTGAAAGGCCTGAGAGTCTCCTGATTCCACCATTGCTGCATTGAGCCCTGTATTCTTCAAGGTCAGAAGGTAAAACGCATCTCCTCCAACATAGAGGCCGAGGACATGATCCTCTCCCCCCCGATCCTCCATCTCCTGTAGATACTTCTGAATCCTGGGCTCCGTTGGAGCGATCACCCGCCGATCCAAATGAAAATAGGGCTCTAGAGCTTGAAGGATCTGAGTTGGCCGTTGATGGCGGGGTGGGGTGACGAGCCGATGGGTAGGCAAGACTGTAAGTCCCTCATCCTCGGCACTCACCAAGGTCATCATCACATGATTATACGCTTTGACCGGACTCGGATTGCGATCGACTCCCAGCATCTCTCTCCGGAAGGTGAGGGCGGTCTCATACCGATGATGGCCGTCCGCGACAATGAGTTGACGGTCCCGGAAGGCGGTATGGATCTCGGCGAGGGCGTGAGTCTCCTGTAACGCCCAGAGCCGATGCCGAGTCTCCTCACCTTCCCAGAAGTCATAGAGGGGCGGGTCTTGGAAGGCGCGTTCCAGGAGACCGCGAATCGGTTCTGGCGGGCCGGGGTAGAAGCAGAAAATCTGCTCAAGATTCACTGGGAGGGCTTGCAAAAGTTTGAGGCGATCTGCCTTGGGACCCGGCATGGTCCGTTCGTGAGGAAAGATGACACCCGCACTGTACTCTTCCAGGCCCACCATCCCAATGAGCCCGGTTCGGACACGTCGCTGTCCCCATTTCCACGGATACTCCTGCCTGTAAACGTAGAAACCGGGACGCGGATCCCGGAGAATGATCCCGGCCTCTTCCCACTTCTGAAAATACCGGGAGGCCCGGATATACCGGTTTTCTGACGCACCATCGCCCGTTCGGTCTTCTCCGAGAATGAGACGGATGACGTTGTATGGATGGCGGAGGTGAAGCTCTCGGCGGAATTCGTCAGCGATAACGTCGTAGGGAGGAGAAACGACTGCTCCCAGATCGCCAATTTTCTCGACGTTGTACCGATAACCCCGAAAGGGAAGAACGCGGGCCACGGTGGCCTCTCCTCAACCGGAAGCATAGGCAAAGTGGAGCGCAAAGGCAAGGGCGAACCGACGAGTCCAACCCTCAATCGCTCGGCTGCCCTTTTGCCCCCCGATCCAAGATTTCTTCCAGTTCAGCCAAGGTTGACGCAGGAAGAATCCCGACCTCAACCAGAGTCTCGTTCACCCTAAGGGTGGCTGATCGGTCCAGATGGTTCGGAGCAAGCCAGACCAACCTTCCCTCCCGGTGCCACTCCACGAAGGCTCGCACAATCCCAGGACCCTGAGGGAGGATCGTGGCGAGCTCCTCGAGGAGAGGAGGAGGGAGCGTGGGGGGTTGATGGGAGGGCACAAGATCGAATCCCACCCCTGCAGGCTCTTCAGCCTCCGTGGCCCAAGTGGCAGGGATGTCGAACCCCAACACCACGATCTCCCAGCCTTTCCGGAGCTGACGAGCCACAATCTGACGGGTGTACGCTTTCCCCTTTTCATCACCGATGGCCAGGGGAGCCCGACCAATCCCTGAGAAGAGACCAAATGTGAGGATGAATGGCACCTGTCTGAGATCGGTAGCGTGGAGAAAAATCACGGGGAGGAGCCATCCGGGCGGCGGGTAAAAACGGAACAGTCGCGGTGATGGCCTTCCTGATTGCGAACGACCGGTTCCTGCCCACGAATCAGCTCAGCGGCCAGAAATTCCATGCCACGCGACGGTCCCCCTATTCTCCCCAGGGGTTCCCCCCATCCAGTTTCTCCTGTGTCTCCTCCAGCTCATGGGCCAATCGCTTCAGGTGGTCCGACGCATATCCTGGAGAAGAGAGTCTCGCCAGGGCCTCGATCAAGAGATCGAGAGCGTTCATGAGGGAGGATTCATCTTTGGGATCATAGGAGAGCCGCACGGTATTCCTCGCTCGCGTATTGTATCGGCTTCTGCCGCACAAGTCCAAGGGAAACCACCGAGGTGGGGAGCCGCCCCCTCAGGTCCACAGCCGAAATTTAGCAGACCGCTTTCCCTGAGCCTCAAGAGAAATCCGTCCCCCCATGGGGAGGACCACATTCTCCCGTCCATGCCCGCTCGGAAAGGTTGCGAAGCAGGGAATATCCACTTCTCGGGCGAATCGGGTCAAGACATCTGCGACTGAAAAACTGCCCACGTGGGCCCGCGGCTTACCCGCGACAATATCCCCAAAGACAATCCCTTTCACCCCTTCCAGTTTCCCCGCGAGCCTGAGGTGAGTAAGCATCCGGTCAATCCGGTAAGGCTCCTCGTTCACCTCTTCTAAAAAGAGGACCTTCCCCTTTGACTCGATGGCAAAGGCGGTCCCCAGTGAGAAGGTGACCAGGCTGAGGTTCCCGCCAGTGAGCTCCCCCGTGATCCTTGCCTGTCGGGCAAGGAAACGACCCGCAATCATCCCCTCGAAGGCCTGTCCGTCGAGAATCAACGCCCGGAGGCTTCGGTATGTCAGCGGATTGTCCCGGCGGATAAAACCCGGCTCTACCATCGGCCCGTGAAACGTCATCAGCCCTGCACGTTGGGTGAAGGCTAAATGGAGAATCGTAACGTCGCTCGACCCGAGAAAGACCTTGGGATGTCGACGAATCAGTTTGAGATCCAGATAGGGCAGGATTCGACCCGCCCCGTATCCCCCTCGGGCGCAAAAGATTCCCTTGACCTCCTTGCGAAGAAACATCTGCTGCAGGGCCGCCGCCCGGTCCTTATCCGTTCCGGCGAGGAATCCCCACCGGTCATACAGATGCGGAGCCTCCAGAACCTCAAGACCCATTCGGCGCAAGGCGCGAAGGCCTCGCTTGAGGCGGTTCGGATCCACCGGGCTGGAAGGGGCAACCACTGCGACAAGGTCACCTGGCTGGAGAGGTTTTGGTCGCTGCTTCACCATCTTTTCCTCATCCCGTTATTCCCACCAATGCTCACACCGGGACGACCGGCTCCAACGGGATCAGCCCCCTCCTCGGCCGAGGACGTGAAGCCCGGTTCGAATGGTGGTGACATGAATGGCGACGGTATCGGCAGTCCTCCGGGCATAGCCCCCTGCCAACACCACGACGACCGGAACCCGCTTCCGCAATGCCTCCCGGTAAATCATCTGATCCCGTCGCTCGAGCCCCTCAAGGCTCAACCTGAGCTCCCCTTCCTGGTCATCCTGATACGGGTCTGCTCCCGCAACATAGACCAGAAGCTGAGGCCGGAAGATCTCGAGCGCCGGCAGGAAATGCCGCGACAGCTCCTCAAGATAGCCTTCATCCCCCGTTCCGGACGGGAGCCCGATGTCCAAGTCGCTCTGCTGCTTGACTTCAGGATACAGGTCCTCTTGATGGATTGAGCACGTAAAGACGCTCGGGTCCTCTCGAAAGACGAAGGCAGTTCCGTCTCCCTGGTGAACATCGCAATCAACGACCATCGCCTTGACGATCCGCCCCTCCCGTTTCAACGCGCGGATGGCGATGGCGCTGTCATTGAGGACACAGTAGCCCGCACCGTGATCCGGAAAAGCGTGGTGGCCGCCGCCACCGATGTGGACACCCAGCCCCGTCTCGAGGGCGTATCGAGCGGTCCGGATCGTCCCTTCCACTCCGATCCAGGCCGCCTCCACCAGCTCTGGCGAAAAGGGAAGATCCAAAACCGCCAGCTCGTCGGGCGTCAGCGCTCCTCGCCGCAGTTTGTCGAGATACGTCGAGGAGTGGACCAGCCCGACGTCATCATCGTGCGCCGGGGGGGGCTCCTCGAAATCCTCGGCCGTGCCGATGCCGAGCTCGATGAGCTTCTCTTTGATCAACCGGAACTTGATCGTCGGAAGGATGTGTTCCCCCAAATCCACTTCATACATTGGGGAATAGAAGAATTTCATCACACCCTATTGGCCATTTGCAATATACTTGGCAGGCCATCATAGTCCCTTTCAACGGCGATTTCCAGTGAGAATCTGCACCTCTTCACCGCGGGGATTGGCACAAAATGATTGACCCGGGGCTGGCATCTTTACTACCCTTCGTACCGGTGAGGCGAAGCATGAAAAGGACTGTGAAAGACGTGCGGAGATACGGTGAGATCGCGTCTTTCCTTTTCCTGGCGACGATGGTTGTGTTCGGCGGCTGTTCCAGCAGGGGTAGCGGTCCTGTCCCTGTCAAAGGAATCGTCACTGGGAAACAACTGACCACTCTAAAGGGAAATCCCGCGGAGGATTCAGAGAAGGAAACGTCCCACTACTTTCTGTGGGTACAGACGGAAGACGGGCTGGTCCTAGTAGAGGTGGACGACAAAGCGTATCAGGGCGTGATGGAAGGCGAGCAGGTCTGCATTAATTGCACCGCCGAGGGACCGTGATGATGCGCCCGGGCTCACCGTGCTTGGACGGCTTTCACGAGAGCACCCCCAAGCTCTTCCGCGCTGAGCTTCCCAACCGACTCAGGGGGTGGATAGGCGGCAAGCATGCGACCCCTCTCGTCGATGAGCTTCCTATCCACAAGACCAAGGTCCTGGAGAATCACGAGGGCGCGAGAGCGGGCGGTCCGCTCTAGCATCAGCACCGGAAGGGTGACCATCCCGTCCACCCCTTCCTCCTGAAACTGAAGGTGGCCCTCCGCAAGGGGCTGTTTGAGGAACCCCAAGAGGGTGAGGGCGTTCTCCGTATCCCAAAGCGAGCGATACTCCGCCGTGGGGGGTCGCTCCGCCTTGAGCTTAATCGGTCCCTCCCACCACCCCTCGGAATAATAATAATCCTTCCAGCCTCCTCGAAAACCGTGGATGAAGAGCAAATAGCCCTCATCGGTCACCGGGAGTGGATGACGAAGTTCCTGGATCTGCTTCAGGGTTTTCCAGCCGTAGGCCAAGTACATCATGGCACTCCAGGCATCCGCGATGGCTTCGCACACCACCCCCACGATCCCCTGCTCCAGCTCACTTCCCCGCAGCTGGACTCGCTTTGACCCGAAGTTTGCTGTAGACGCGAGGAGAAGATCGAGGATTCCTCGCTCGAGGCCGGCCTGACTCCCCGGGATCCTCGTCCGCCCGTAGAGCCCTTCGACCACCGGACGCTCCGATGTCTCTCCCCCCTTATCATTTAGAGAGAGGACGAATTCTGCCTGACCGACGAACCGACCGGGCCAGGCCTCAAGTTCCAGCGTGTACCCCTCGATGCACCGGCCCCGAAGTTTGAGCAGGGGATGCTCCGGGTGCAGATTCTCTTTGGCCATGCTGTAGGTTACGCAGTGGGGGCAGGAATTGGCAAGGAAAAACCGGATGCTCTCTGGAGAGGAATGAGACCTATCAGCCGCCTAATGCTTCGCATCACCGGACGCCAAAAGCAGAGCGAGGCACGAGCGGCGCTTTTTGCGGTCCGAGTGAATGCGATTGTTATGTTTATTTTTGGCCTGGCACCTGTATTAACT
>VRUN01000010.1 GCA_019456075.1 Candidatus Methylomirabilota bacterium | reverse complement strand
AGAGAACTCGCGAAACAGGAAGGCTGGTGGGGGACCCCGGTCGTTTACAGCATTGACGAGCTCGAGTAACGGGATTTCCCGGGCCCCGTAGAAGGCATCGAAACCGATTCGCTGCTAGGGCCGCCTTCTCCGATAATCTCAATCAGTCCTCCAAGTTACTCCTCGTGGGTGCTATAGACTTCCCAAAGGGGCGCTGAGGGTTTGTGTGGGGATATTTCCTACACTTCCACAGTGCCCCTCGGTGTTTCTTGCCTCTCTCGTGCCCTCCCCTTCTTTTAACTTCCCCGAGTCTGCCTCAAACCGGGTTCAGGCCTTGGCATAGAACGTGCACAAAATACCACGCCAATTTCTCTCGGGGTGGTGGATCGGACACAGGCTCGGAATCTAGCCCGGGAGGCTGCATCGCCAGAGGGGCTTCCGGAAAGGATTCTACCCGGGGGATGCGGATCTGAAGCCGTAGCGGGCCCGGAGGCGTTCTCGGCCAGGTGGAGATTAATTGGACAGCACTGGCGAACGGAAAGAATACAGTCTGATGACGCGGGGGCGGAATGTGGTCCGTCTCGGGATAATGGTGCTGACGGCCAGCGTCTTAGCGCTGCTGACGGCCTGCGCCTCGGGCTTCCGCGAACCGGGCCTCAGCGTATTGGTGTCCGAGCAGAAGGAACAAGCCCAGGCCGCCTGGTTAGAGCAGAGGGCCGCGCAGTTCAGGTGGCGTCAGCAGGTGCGGCTTGAAGGGGTGCTCACGCGCCTGCTGCTCGGCATGCCGGACCCGCCCCGTGTGACGGATGAGGTGGTGGGGTGTGATGCGGTGGACGCCTATGTGGGGGAGGAGCGGATCAAGGTGTGCCTGGGAATGCTCAGGTTCGTCAAGAGCGACGATGAACTGGCGGTGGTCGTAGGCCACGAGCTGGGCCATCTCCCCAGCTTGGCTGATCACGGTCTGCTCGGAGGGACCCAGAAAGGGGCAGAGCGAGAGGCGGACATTCGGGGACTGTTTTACGCGCACCGCGCCGGCTATGATATCAAGGTTGGGACCAAAGTGTTTGAGCGGATGGCGGTCGAACTTGCCTCGGGGTTCGGGGATACAGAGGCGGGCGGCCATCCAACCCACGCCGAGCGGATTCTCCTGGCTGAAAAGATCGCCCTGCTCCTCGAGGGAAGGAGCGTGGAGCAAGATCCGGAAGTGACGCTCAAGCGGTTCTACCGGCTGATGGGGTCCTTCGACGATCTTCCCTAACGAATTTCCCCACCTCCTTTCAACGTAACCCACCTCGTAAGTACAGTTGCTGCTGCATTATTGATCGTCAGGGGATCGTAAGGCTCTTCCGTGAACCGTGAACTGTGAACCGTGAACCAAAACAAAGCGCTGGACACGGAAGTGGGGTGTGGTAGCATCTCGCCAAGTTGAGCGGACCCCTTCCTATGGACTGCGCGGTCCGCGATTTCTTTTGTCAGGGTCCACACAGTGATCGTGGCCCCTAAACTGTAACTCCGAAACCCTGAACCATGAACCCTGATCCATCCCAAACCCTCCCCCTTTCTCTCGTGATCCCGGGGGTCAACGAGGAGAAAAACCTGCGCCCCCTGGGGAGCGCCATTGGAGAGGCCTGGGATCCCCTCGGCCTCCCCTACGAGGTGGTCCTGGTGGATGAGGGGAGCCGGCGACTCCCCTCTCGAATCGCCAACTAGGTCGTCTCCGGTGGTGGGGGGACACGATATCGGCACCCGTCCCCTCCTCCTGCTCACTGTCCCGCTCGCGATCGGGGGGGTCCAGCTCATCGTCCTGGGGCTGTTGGGAGAGCTCTTGGTCCGGGTCTATCACGAATCGCAAGGCAACCCGGTCTACGCAGTCCGTCAGGTGTTCCGCAGACCGGTTGAGGAGTGAGGGTGGGCCACGGAAAAAGACTCGTGGTGACACACCGGTCCATCTTTCTCCTGGCGAAGCGGGACGCGTGATGTCTGGTCTTGACCTCACCATCTTTCGGGTGATCAACAGTGATCTCAGCAATGCTGTCTTCGATCGTCTCATGCCGGCTATCACCGATCCCGGTCCTCTCCTCCTCTTTCTTGCCGTCGGGGGAATCGGGCTACTCGTCTGGGGAGATCGAAAGGGACGGGTCGTGGTCGTCATGGCCTTGCTGCTGTTTGTCGTCTCGTATGGGGTGAGCGAGTTGCTCAAGCATTGGTTCCAGCGCCCTCGGCCCTGTCAGGCCCTGGAGGCTGTGCGTGTCCTCGTCAGCTGTAATGGGAGCCCTTTCTCCTTTCCTTCGAGTCACGCCACGAATGTCACGGCCCAGGCCGTCCTTTTTGCCTATTCCTACCGGATCTTGGCGATCCCCCTCCTCCTGGTGGCCGCTGCGGTGGGGTATTCCAGGGTCTATGTCGGGGTTCACTATCCAGCCGATGTGGTAGGCGGGGTCCTTGTGGGCCTGATCTGCGCTGCCATGTTCATCCGCCTCATGCGTGGAGCGGAAAAGCGCCTCACATAGTTCATGGGCCAGGGTTCATCGTTCAGGGCAACTTCGCGATTTCTTTCTGAAAACTCTAAACCATGAACCATGGACCCTGAACTCTGAACCTCTTGATGGGTGTTGAACGCGATGTGTCCCTGTGCTATGGTGGACGGCGTTGCCCAACGGGCCGCGCGGCCGCGATGTCGCGCGGGAGGCCTCTGCGCGAGGAGCTCACTCCGTGTTGCGTGAACTCGTCTTCGCCCCGGTCGCGAAAGAGTTAGCTGAGGTCGAACGGAGAATTCAGGCGAGGATCTCGAGCCGCGCTGACCTCATCTCCGAGGTGACCACGTATGTGCTCGGTAGCGGCGGAAAGCGGGTGCGGCCTGCCCTCCTCCTTCTCTCCACTCGGGTGTGCGAATGCGAAGGCGGAGAGCGGGCCGTCGATTTGGCGGTGGTGGCCGAGTTTATGCACGTCGCCACCCTCATTCATGACGACATTATCGATAACGCCCAAAAGCGCCGGGGCCAGCCGTCAGCTCATGCCAGATGGGGCCCCCACGTCTCGGTCCTCGCGGGCGACTTTTTGTACTCACACTCGATTCTGCGGCTGGTGAGTGATGGGGACTTCCGTATCCTCAAAGCCTTCGCGGACGCCACCGTGGCGATGACCGAAGGGGAGATCTTGGAACTCAAGTGGCACCGGAATCCCGACATTCTGTACGAGGACTATCTTATGGTCATTACTTGCAAGACGGCGGCCCTCTTCTCCGCCGCGTGCCGGACGGGGGCATTGATTGCGGGAGTGGACGAAACGCGGGTGGAAGCCTTGACGGAGTTCGGCCTGAACCTGGGGATCGGCTTTCAGCTCGTGGACGATGCCTTGGACTTCGCGGCCAGTGAAGAGGTCCTCGGAAAGCCTGTGGGAAACGATCTGTTGGAGGGGAAGGTAACCTATCCTCTGATTCACGTCCTCCACCGGGACCGGAGCCCAAAGCGGGATGAAATCCGCCGTCTCCTCTGTGATGGACAGGTGGGGGAGGCCGAGGTGGAAACGATTCGTCGGTATGTGACGGAGGGGGGCGGGGTCGATGCGACGGTGGAAGAGGCCAGGAGACACGTGGGCAAAGCGCGGGAACAGCTAGTCCCCTTTGCTGACACGGCCGCCCGGCGGTCCCTCGAGATGTTGGTGGATTTCATCGCCGAGCGGAAGTGGTGATGGGTCGTGGATGCCGTCTCCAAGACTCGAAGCCCCAGCCCTTGAACCCGCGATGAGTCATGACCCGAAGTATATTCGGAACTTCTCCATTATCGCTCACATCGACCACGGGAAGTCCACGTTGGCCGATCGACTCCTGGAGTATACAGGGACCGTCCCGGCACCAAAGATGCGCGAGCAGGTCCTGGACCAGATGGAGCTGGAGCGGGAGCGAGGGATCACCATCAAGGCCAAGGCCGTCCGGCTCTCTTATGAATCGCGGGAGGGGACGGGGTACACCCTCAACCTGATCGACACACCGGGGCATGTCGACTTTACGTATGAAGTCCGCCGGGCCTTGAGCGCCTGCGAGGGGGTCCTCTTGGTGGTGGATGCCTCTCAGGGCGTTGAGGCGCAGACGCTGGCCAATCTCCACCTGGCCCGTGAGCACAACCTCACCCCCATTCCAGTGGTCAACAAGATCGACCTCCCCATCGCCGACGTGGCCCGCGTCACACAGCAGATGGAAGACACCCTGATGCTCGATCCGTCCGAGGTGATCCTCTGCAGCGCCAAGGAGGGGATCGGGACTCAGGAGATCCTTGAGGCGATCGTCGCGCGTATCGCCCCACCGCAGGGAGATCCCGGCGCGCCCCTCAAGGCATTGGTCTTTGATTCCTGGTTTGATCCCTTCCAGGGGGTGATTGCCTATATCCGCGTGGTGGACGGGCTGGTCCGGCCGGGGCTCCGGATTTGCCTCATGTCGAGTGGTGTCACGTTCGAGGTGAGCAAGGTGGGGGTCTTCTCCCCACACATGCGACCGGTCCCGATGTTACACGCAGGAGAGGTCGGGTATCTCACGGCGGGGATAAAAGATGTGCGTCAGGTCCGGGTCGGGGATACCATCACTGAGGCAGACCGGCCCACATCTGCCCCCCTCGCGGGCTTTCGTGAGGTCCGGCCGATGGTCTTTGCCGGGCTCTATCCGGTGGAAGGGGGAGACTATCTTCGCCTCAAGGAGGCCTTGGAGAAATTGCGGCTCAACGACTCGGCCTTTACCTTTGAGCCAGAGACCTCGGCGGCTCTGGGATTTGGCTTTCGGTCTGGTTTCTTGGGACTGCTCCATCTCGAGATCGTCCAGGAGCGATTAGAGCGAGAATTCGACGTGGAACTCTTGACCACTGCTCCGACCGTTGTCTACCGGGTCCGACTCACCGGCGGGGCGCTGGTGGAAGTGGACAACCCCTCTCGTCTTCCCGCCCGCGAGCGGGTCGTTGGCATCGAAGAACCGTACATTCGGGCCATGATCATGGCTCCGGTGGAGTACGTGGGTCCGGTCCTCACCCTGTGCCAAGAGAAGCGGGGGGTTCAAGTCGGCCTGGAATATCAGCAGGATCACCGCATCGTCGTGACCTATGATCTCCCCTTGGCCGAGATCGTCCTCGATTTCTACGACCGGCTTAAATCGCTCAGCCGGGGGTATGCCTCGCTGGATTATGAGCTGATCGATTTCCGGGAAGCGAATCTCGTCAAGCTGGATATCCTCGTCAACGGGGAGCCGGTGGATGCCTTGTCTGCCATCGTGCATCAAGATCAGGCCTATCACCGGGGGCGACAGCTGGTCGCAACACTCCGGGATCTCATCCCCCGACAACTCTTTGAGGTGGTGCTCCAGGCCGCGATCGGGGGGAAGATCATCGCCCGGGAAAACGTCAAGCCCCTCCGCAAACAGGTCACCGCCAAGTGCTACGGGGGTGACGTGACCCGAAAGCGCAAGCTGTTGGAGCGGCAGAAGGAGGGGAAGAAGCGGATGAAGCAGGTGGGGCGCGTGGAGATTCCCCAGGAGGCTTTTATGGCCGTTCTGACCATGCGGGGGGGAGAGGGCGGGTTCCGGGGGACCAAGGGTTCCGGCGAGGCGTAATCGGACGACGCGCCCCGCGCATCGGAGAAGGGAAAGAGATGGATCGCGGGCAGGAACACGAGACGCGAGTGGGAGTGGAGGAAACGGCGGGCGTGGAGGTCCGCGGGCGGCAAAAATCAGCCACCCGGGAGTGGATAGAAGCGCTGGTCGTTGCCGTTCTCTTGGCCTTGTTCATCCGGACCTTCGTGGTCCAAGCGTTCAAGATCCCCTCCGGGTCCATGATACCGTCACTGGTGGTTGGGGACCATATCCTGGTGAACAAGTTTATTTACGGGATCCGCATCCCCGTGCTTGATACGTGGATCCTCGGCCCCTGGGCTCCGGAGCGGGGGGATATCATCGTCTTCAAGTATCCCAATGATGAGAGTCGCGACTTCATCAAGCGAGTCATCGGACTCCCGGGAGAGGTGGTGGAGGTTCGCGGGAACCAGGTGTACATCAATAACAAGCCGCTGGGGGAGTCCCACGCCATGTACGAGGACTCGGCACGACCTGCGAATCCCCATTCGGTCGGAGGCTTCTCTGGGCCGATCACCGTGCCGATGGACAAGCTCTTTGTCCTCGGCGACAACCGGGACCATAGCCAAGATAGCCGGTTTTGGGGCTTTCTGGACATCCACAAGGTGGAGGGGGAGGCGTTCGTCATATACTGGTCCTGGGACTCGCAGGAGGGGGGGCCGCGCTGGAATCGGATCGGCAAGGTCATCGACTAAAAATGTCCGAAGTGCACCGTCCAAGGGCAACCCCCTTTCCCCTTGACAAGGGGTGGGCTGCTTTTTATCTTCGTGGTGCGAGGAATTAGCACTCATAAGATGAGAGTGCTAGCCCCGATCCGAAGGAAGATTGAGAGCCAGCACCTCGGATGGCCTCCGCGGAGCCCGAGATCGAGGTGTATTGGCTCCTTTAGAGATCACGGCAGAATTTCGGATCGGGGCTAACCCCGATCCGATCGACGAATATGGGCTTGTCCAGAGCCCTTGGCAAGCTGTCTGATCGGGACGAGCGCGAGGTGTACCGATGGGCACGTCAGCCGGGTTGACCGAACGGGAACGGGACGTCCTGCGGGCGATCATTCAGGATTATATTTCGAGTGCTGAGCCCGTCGGCTCCCGAAGCGTTGCGCGGAAATACGGGTTCCGACTCAGTCCGGCGACCATTCGGAATATCATGGCCGATCTGGCGGAGCTCGGGTATCTCGACCAGCCCCATACCTCCGCGGGCAGGGTTCCCACTGACCTGGGGTACCGAGTCTACGTCGACAGCCTGATGAGTCGGCGCCCGCTCACCCGGGCAGAGGAGAGCATGATCGAGAGGAAATTCCGTCCCCCCCAAGGGGAAGTGGAGGACCTGATGCGTGAAGCCTCGAAGCTGCTCTCTGGCCTCTCGCGGTCGGTCGGAGTGGTCCTCGTACCTCGGGTGGACCAGTTGGCGGTCAAGCGAATCGAGTTCTTCCACCTGGCAGGGGAGCGGGTCCTGGTTATCCTGATTACCACGTCCGGGCAGGTCCATCATAGCATGGTCATCCTTGACGAGGTGATTCCCCAGGACGAGTTGAATAAGATTGCCAGGCTACTCAACACCTTGGTGGAGGGGTTGTCCCTTTCTCGGGTGCGGCAGCTTCTCGTGAAGAAGATGGCTGAGGAAAAGGCGATGTATGACGAACTCCTCCGCCGGGCCCTCAAGCTGGGGCAGAAGAGCTTTGCGGGAGACATGGAGGGAGAAGTCTACATCGGCGGGACCGCCAACATCATGGATCAGCCAGAGTTTGCCGATGTCGAGAAGATGCGTTCGATTTTTGCGGCCTTCGAGGAGACGTCGAAGCTCGTGAAGATCCTCGACCAATGTTTGACCCAAGAGGCGTTGACCACAATCATCGGCTCGGAAAACGTCATCCGAGAATTGCAAGACCTGAGTCTGGTGACGGCCCCGTATTGGTGTGGGGAGCACCTTCTGGGGACGCTCGGGGTGATCGGTCCGACCCGGATGGAGTACAGCCGAATCATCCCCCTCGTGGACTTTACCGCGAAGCTGGTGAGCCGGCACTTGACGGAAGTCGCCTCGTAGCGAACGCTGGGATCTCGAGGGCGGGAGGATTCTCTCTCGCCTTTTGTGCCTTCAGGGGAATTGGAGATGTCCGAGGAGCGGCGGGAAGAGGAGTTCGGCTCGGAAGAGAAGGGGCAGGTCATCCCCGTGTCCGAGGGACCAGTGCTACCGGAGGAGATGACCCCGGAGGAGGGGTTGTCGCAGAAGGTCGCGGCCCAGGCAAAAGAGATCGAGGAGCTTCAGGACCGGTATCTTCGCCTGGCGGCTGAGTTTGATAATTACCGGAAGCGGGTCGTCCGGGAGCGGGCCGAGCTGATCCGAACCGCGCACGAGGATCTGCTCATAGAGTTATTCCCGGTGCTGGATAATCTCGAGCGCGCCCTGGCCGCCGCGCGTGCGTCCGCCGTGTCGTCTGGAGCAAACGAGGCCGTGATCGAAGGGGTAGAAATCACCCTCCGTCTCTTCAAAGGGGTGCTCGAAAAGGAAGGGGTGAAGGAAATCGAGAGCGTCGGACGGGAGTTCGATCCCACCGTGCATCACGCCGTGGAGCAGGTGCGGACGACGGACTATCCCGAGAACACCGTCGTAGAGGAGGTTCTCCGGGGGTACCTGCTAGACCAAAAGGTCCTCCGCCCCGCCCTGGTCAAGGTGTCCACCGGTCCGGCCCGTCCCGGGGAGGCAGAAAGCCGCTCGGAGGTGAAAGCCGGTGAGTAAAGACTTCTACCAGATTCTTGGGGTTTCCAAAAGAGCCTCCCCTGAAGAGATCAAGAAGGCCTATCGCCGCCTGGCCTTGAGGTTCCATCCCGATAAGAATCCCGACGACCCTGCGGCGGCGGAACAGTTCAAGGAAATCAACGAAGCCTACGAGGTCTTGTCGGAACCTGAGCGGCGGCAGGAATACGACCTGTATGGGGCCGTGGGGGGTCCCCGGATAACCGAGGCGTCCGATTTCGGTGTGGGGTTCGGAGGGATTTTTGAGGACATCCTGGGAGGGTTCTTTGGAGGATTCGGCACGCGGAGCGCCACCCACCGGGGGGCCGACCTCCGCTATAACCTCTCCGTAACCTTAGAGGAAGCTGCGAAGGGGGCAAAGAAGGAGATTCTCGTTCCCCGACTGGAGGCGTGTGAAAGCTGTCGGGGGACCGGGGCTCAGCCGGGGACCCGGGCAGCCACCTGTCCGGATTGCCGCGGGAGAGGCCAGGTCCGGTTTTCCAGAGGTTTTCTCACGGTCAGTCAGACCTGTCGTCGCTGCGGAGGAGAGGGGAACGTTATCGGGTCCCCCTGCCGGGCGTGTCGAGGGGAGGCCCGGATCGTAACGGAGCGGACGGTGAAGGTGAAGGTCCCCCCAGGGGTGGAGACCGGGACGCGGCTCCGAATCAGTGGCGAGGGGGAGGCAGGGATCAGAGGAGGACCCGCCGGTGATTTGTACGTGGAGGTCCATGTGGCGGAGCACCCGATTTTCCATCGGGAGGGGGATGATTTGATCTGTGAAGTCCCGATCGCCTTCACCCAGGCTGCCTTGGGGGGCGACGCCCAGGTTCCCACTCTCAACGGGATGATCCCCATTCACATTCCTCCTGGGACCCAACCAGGCACGGAATTTCGATTCGGCGGATACGGCCTTCCAAGTCTTCGGGGCTACGGCCGGGGAGACCTCAGAGTCAAGGTCTTGGTAGAGATTCCGAGCCGCCTCACGCCCAAGCAGCGGGAGCTCCTGGAGGAGCTTCATCGCCTCGATAACGGGGAGGGAACTCCCCTGAGCAAGGGCTTCTTCGAAAGGGTCCGGGAGCTCTTAGGCGGCTAAATCGATTTCCCGCTTTTTTCCTCGTCAGATCTTCCCGCGAAACTTGCTAATGTCCAAAGTCGAATGTCCAAAGTCCAAGGTCAAATGCCAACGAACGATTTTCAACTGATGTTGCGCCTCGGACGTTGCATTTCGCACGACTGTGGACTTTGGACGTTGGACGGCAAGTCATGCATCGGTTTTATGTGACCGCGGAACACCGCCTGGGGGGCGAAGTTCGGTTCAGCGCAGCCCCGGTTCGCCAGATCATCCGGGTCCTCCGGATGGGGGTGGGCAGTCGCGTCTTGACGTTCAACGGGAGCGGGCAAGAGTGGGAGGTGCAGATCGTGGCGGCCTCTCCCCGAGAGGTCGTCGGTCGGATCGTGGAGGAGCGATCGGCGTCGAGAGAGTCCGCCCTGGCTATTCTCCAGCACCGCTGGGGTGACCTGGGCTGAGGGGCTTGACCAGCCAGTGATTGGCAATGCAGATATACCTTATTGACGGCACGGCTTACATCTATCGAGCCTTCTATGCCCTTCCACCCATGAGTAACTCTCGGGGGCTGCCGACGAGTGCAGTCTACGGGTTTACCAACATGTTCTGTAAGGTCCTGCGGGAACGAGTTCCGGAGTATGCGGCCGTGGTGTTCGATGCTGGAGGGGAAACGGAGCGCCACCGGGCGTTCGAAGCCTACAAGGCGCAGCGACCGCCGATGCCCGATGCCCTGGCTTCTCAGGTCCCCTATATTTATCAGGTCGTGGAGGCGCTTAAGGTTCCGACCCTGATGGAGGAGGGCTACGAGGCGGACGACATTATAGGGACCATCGCGGTTCGAGCGGCTGACCATGGCTTCCAGGTGACCATCGTTTCCGGGGACAAGGATCTGTTTCAGTTGGTGGGGCCTGCCGTCCAGGTCTACGATCCCATGCGCGACAAGACCTATCGCGTGCAAGATGTCGTGGACCGGTACGGGGTGCCGCCTCAGGCGATGACGGACCTCATGAGTCTCACGGGGGACGCCGTCGATAACATCCCGGGAGTGCCTGGTGTGGGCGAGAAGACGGCCAGCGCCCTGATCCAAGAATTCGGGACGCTCGAGCATCTCCTGGGATCCCTTGATCGCGTGAAGCGGCCAAAGCTCCGCGAGGCCTTAAAGGCCCATACTGAGCAAATCCAAATGAACCACACCCTCGTCACCATCCGGACCGACGTTCCCGTTTCCGTCTCGCCTGAGGCCTTGCGGCGCCCGCTCCCCGATTGGGAGCGCCTTCGGAACCTGTTCCGCGAGCTCGAGTTTACGCGTCTGCTCGCAAGCCTCGAGGGAACAGGACCAGGGATGCTGTGATCGTATGATCCGTGTGGGGCTGACGGGGGGGATCGCCACCGGTAAGAGTACCGTCGCCCGCATGTTCGCGGAGCGGGGAGCCGCGGTCCTCGATGCTGATGAGATGGTCCGAGAATTGCAGTATTCAGGGACACCAGTATTTGAATCCATCGTTGAGGCCTTCGGAAGTCTCATCCTGCAAGATGACGGGACCCTCGATCGGAAATCATTAGGAGAAATGGTCTTTCGTGATAAGGAGCTCCGGAGGCGGCTCGAGACCATTGTCCATCCTGCCCTAGTCGCCGCGGTGGAAGAGCGAGTGGTTGAACTTCGGACACAGGGGGTCTCCATATGTGTGGTGGAACTTCCACTTCTCATCGAGGCTGAGTCCGAGCGTCGGTTCGATTGGGTCGTAGTCGTTACCGCCCCCGAAGAGGCGCAGGTCGCTCGCCTCATGAGTGATCGGGGGCTGAGCCAAGAGGAGGCTTTGGCCCGCATTCGGAGTCAGGTGCCGCTTCGGGAAAAGGTGAAGCGAGCCCATTTCGTCATCGATAATGGAGGGGATCTTTGGGAGACGGAGCGAAGGGTGCGGGAAATCTACGATGTGCTGCTCCGGACAGGCTCAGAAAGAACTTGACAAGGTCTAGGGGGGTACTTAGTATTATCGTAGACATTTTGGATGCAGACTTCTCCTCACTCTCAAATGTATTCCACCTCCGAACGTCAGCTATCCTGATCAGTCTCGGGAGATCCCCTGTATCGGTTAGTGCACATATACGAACAAGGACATCTCGGCCCCACACACGGTATCTGGGGCGATCGCGCCCGATCCCGCATCGAGGTGTCGTGACGCTGTAAGCAACGAATGTACGCTCCGGGGGTTAGTGCAAGAGGATAAGAAAGCCGGGGGGTTCCCGGGCCCGCGACAGGAGCGACAAGGAGGGAAGAAAAAACGCTATGCCGTCCCAACGCCATACCACCGAAGCCGCCAAGGAGGCGACCAAAGAGGGGAAAGAGACGAGGGAGACAAAGGACATGACCCGAGATGTGGTCAAGGAGCCTCCTCGCGAAGGTCTGATGAATTTGGCGGAGTTAACCGAGAAGACTATCCCTGAACTCACTGCTATTGCGCGCGGCCTGGGCTTGGTAGGCGCCAGCGCCCTCCGGAAGCAGGAACTCATTTTCAAAGTGTTAGAGCTGCAGGCGGAAAAGAACGGGCTCATCTTTGCCGAAGGAGTCTTGGAAGTCCTCCCGGATGGTTTCGGCTTCCTCCGGGCGCCTAACTATAACTACCTTCCGGGGCCCGATGATATCTATGTCTCCCCATCCCAGATCCGGCGTTTCGATCTGAGGACCGGCGATACCGTGTCAGGCCAGGTCCGCCCACCGAAGGAGGGGGAACGGTATTTTGCCCTTCTCAAGGTGGAGGCCGTGAACTTTGAAAACCCCGAGGCGATCAAAGACAAGATCCTCTTCGATAGTCTGACCCCTCTCTTTCCGGACGAGCGGCTCGGCCTCGAAACCACCGGGGATGAGGTCGCCATGCGGGTCATGAATTTGATCACGCCCATCGGGAAGGGGCAGCGGGGACTCATCGTGGCGCAGCCCCGGACCGGGAAGACGATCCTGCTTCAAAAGATTGCGAACAGCATCACCAAGAATCACCCGGAGGTGTTTCTCATCGTGCTCCTGATCGATGAGCGCCCGGAAGAAGTGACCGATTTCCAGCGATCGGTGAAGGCGGAAGTGATTAGCTCGACGTTTGACGAGCCGGCCAGTCGCCACGTCCAGGTGTCGGAGATGGTCTTGGAAAAGGCGAGACGTCTCGTGGAGCACAAGCGGGCTGTGGTCATCCTGCTCGACTCGATCACCCGACTCGCCCGCGCCTACAACGCCGTCTGTCCGCCGAGCGGCAAAGTTCTCTCGGGAGGGGTCGACGCCAACGCCCTGCAGCGCCCCAAGCGCTTCTTCGGGGCTGCCCGGAACACCGAAGAGGGAGGATCTCTCACCATCATCGCGACGGCCTTGGTCGATACCGGCAGCCGGATGGACGATGTGATCTTTGAAGAGTTCAAGGGGACCGGGAATATGGAGTTGCACTTGGACCGGCGCTTAGTGGATAAGCGAATGTTTCCTGCCATCGACATCTTCCGGTCCGGGACCCGGAAGGAGGAGCTGCTCCTGACCCAGGAAGAGCTGAATCGGATGTGGGTGCTCCGGAAGGTCCTGGCCTCCATGGGGGTGGTCGAGGCGATGGAGCTCCTCCAGGGGAAACTGTCCGAGACCAAAGACAACGCGGAATTTCTGCGCTCGATGAACACGTAAGGTGGTGTGCAGGTCCACGCGCGAAAGCAGCCGAAAGGCTGCTTTTTTCTTGCCCTGAGGGCCCAGCGTGCTACAATTCCTTACGGGTCGAGAGGCCGGACATCGCTCGAGTTGTGGACGGGAGAGGCCGAAATGAAGAAGGGCATCCATCCAGAGTACGTGGATTGTGACATCACGTGCGCCTGCGGCGAGGTCATCCATACCCGTTCGGTCGTGCCGAAGATGCGGGTGGAGATCTGCTCCAAATGTCATCCGTTCTTTACCGGACGGCAGAAGCTCGTGGACACCGAGGGGCGTGTGGAGCGATTCCAGCGGAGGTACGGTCGGAAGACGGATTCGGGTTCATAGTTCACCGGCTCCCCAGGGGGCACTCCAGCCCCTCGGTGACCAGGGAAGTGTGAACGACCTCTTATGTTGACGTGGTCCGATAAGCTGCGGGAGATCGAGAAGCGGTACGAGGACTTGAGCCAAAAGATGGCTGATCCTGTCGTCCTGCAGGATCCCAAGACCTTTCAACGGCACGCCAAGGCCCACGCGGATCTTCATCCCATCGTCGAAAAACACCGGGCGTACCAGCGACTGGTGCACGAGCAGGAACAGGCGGCCGCCCTCCTCGAGGAGGCCCTCGACCCCGAAATGCGGGCGCTCGCTGAGGGGGAACTCAAGGTGCTGAGAGGTCGGCGAGAGGTCTTGGAGCATGAGCTGCAGGAGATGCTCCTTCCGAAGGACCCGGCGGATGAAAAAGGGGTGATCATGGAGATCCGAGCCGGGGCGGGGGGAAATGAAGCCGCCCTGTTTGCCGCCGATCTGCTTCGGATGTATACCCGGTACGCGGAATCTGAGGGCTTCAGGATAGAGATGCTCTCGGGGCATCCTACGGGGATCGGTGGGATGAAAGAAGTCATCCTGGCGATTGAGGGGAAGGGGGCCTTTCGGAAGCTCCGGCACGAGAGTGGCGTTCATCGGGTTCAGCGGGTGCCGGTCACTGAGGCCAGCGGTCGCATTCACACCTCGACGGTGACCGTCGCGGTCCTGGTCGAGGCGGAGGAAGTGGACGTTCAAATCGATCCGAAGGATCTGCATATTGACGTCTTCCGGGCCAGCGGTCACGGGGGACAGCATGTGAACGTCACCGATTCGGCGGTGCGCATGACCCACCTTCCGACGGGCTTGGTGGTTTCGTGTCAGGACGAACGGTCCCAGCACAAAAACAAAGCCAAGGCCCTCAAGGTCCTCCGCGCGCGTCTTTTGGAGCAGGCTCGGGCCGAGCAGGAACGGGAGATCGCGGACGCCAGGCGACAGCAGGTCGGGACCGGGGATCGGAGCGAACGAATCCGGACGTACAATTTTCCCCAGGGCCGCGTGACCGATCACCGCATCGGGTTAACGCTGTATAATCTCCCGGAGGTGATCGATGGCACCCTCCAGGGGTTGACACAGGCCCTCATGGCTCATCACGAGGCAGAGCGACTCAAGGCGTCTTCAGCATCATGACACCGAAGAGGGAGAACTGCGGTGGGACGGTTGGTCAAGGAGAAGGCGATCCTCACTCCGACGGGTTCATCTGTCGGCGAGACCCTGGTGTGGGCGACTGCGCTCCTGAGATCTGCCAGCGTGGATACGGCTCGGCTGGATGCCGAATGTCTCTTGGCTTCTCTGCTTGGCTGTGAGCGCCTCGACCTGTATGCGGCTACTGAAGAACGGCTCCCTCTTCCGGTTCTTGAAGGTTACAGGGCCCTTGTCGCCCGGCGGCAGGCCCGGGAGCCTTTAGCCTATCTCACGGGGACGAAGGAATTTTGGTCCCTGTCCCTCCGGGTGACCCCTGCTGTCCTGATCCCCCGCCCCGAGACCGAGATCCTTGTTGAGACGGCTCTCACGCGGCTGGGCATGCTTCAGGGACCTGTGATCGTGGATATCGGGAGCGGCGCCGGAGCCATCGCCGTGGCGATCGCAAAGACGCGTCCCGACGCCCGGATCTTTGCAACCGAGATTTCCGGCAGGGCCCTGGAGGTCGCCCGAGAAAATGCCAGAGACCATGGGGTTCTCGGGCAGATCTCTTTCCTTCAGGGCGATCTGCTAGAGCCGCTCTGGGGTGCGGGTCTTGCCGGACAGTGCGACCTGATTGTTAGCAACCCTCCCTACGTTGCAACGTCCGATCTGGTGGCCCTACCGCCCGAGGTCCACTATGAGCCGGTGATCGCGTTGGATGGGGGCCCGGACGGCCTGGCATTTCACCGGCGGATCAGTGAAGGGGCTCGAGCCCTGCTGCGGTCTGGGGGATGGGTGGCTCTGGAGATGGCGCCGGGGCAAGGACATTCGCTCGTGAAGCTTCTTTGCGATCGGGGGGCGTTTACCGATGTTGCGATCACCCGTGACTTGACCGGTCGGGAGCGAGTGGCGATTGCCCGCTTCACAGATTCAGGGTCTGCGGACCCCCCGGCACAGAGGGGTTTCACCGTGGAAAAGGCAGTGTGAGATAAACACGGGGCGTGAGATGGACCGACTGGTGATTCGGGGCGGAAAGCCGTTGGTGGGCAGTGTGAAGGTCAGCGGGGCGAAGAATGCTGCCCTGCCCGCCATGGCAGCCGTGCTCCTCACATCTGAGGAGCTCACGCTCGAGAATGTCCCCTCACTTCAGGATGTCGCGACCATCGAGCGGTTGCTCGGGTTCATGGGGGTGGAGTCGCGGGTGGCGGCCCCTGGGACGATAGGTCTCACCTCACGAGCGGTTCGGCGGTTCGAGGTTCCGTACGATCTCGTGCGGACGATGCGGGCATCGGTTCTGGTGCTCGGGCCGCTCCTCGCCAGGTTTGGCAAGGCTCGGGTTTCACTTCCAGGAGGGTGTGCCATTGGCCCCCGGCCTATCAACCTGCATCTGGTGGGCCTCCAAGCGATGGGGGCCGAGATCGACCTGGTGGAGGGATATGTGGTGGCCAAGGCGTCTCGCCTGAGCGGGACGCGTCTGTTGTTTGACACGATCACGGTCACGGGGACCGAAAACCTCATGATGGCGGCGACCTTGGCGAAGGGGACCACGGTCCTCGAAAATGCCGCCTGCGAGCCGGAGGTTGAAGACTTGGCCCGTCTCCTTCAGAAGATGGGGGCGCGAATCGAGGGAGCGGGGACATCCACCATCACCATCGAGGGGGTCGAAGATTTGACGGGGGCACCACACCGGATTATTCCGGACCGGATAGAGGCGGGGACCTTTGCGGTGGCAGCGGCGATCACCCAGGGAGACGTCTTGATCCAGGGGTGTGTGCCTCAGCACTTCGATGCGGTGATGACAAAACTGCGAGACGCAGGGGCAGGTGTGGCGGAAGAGGCCGGTGGGGTCCGGGTGAGGATGGCTGCCCGGCCGCGGCCGGTGGATATCGCCACTGAGCCCTTTCCTGGCTTCGCCACCGATATGCAGGCCCAGATTATGGTCTTGATGGCGATCGCCGAGGGAAAGTCCGTGATCACGGAGACGGTCTTCGAGAATCGCTTTATGCACATCCCGGAGCTTTTGCGCATGGGAGCAGATATTGCGGTTACGGGTCGCTCGGCCTTGGTCCGCGGTGTTCCCTTCCTCCGGGGAGCCCCCGTCATGGCGACCGATCTCCGCGCCAGTGCCTCCCTGGTTTTGGCAGGACTCCAGGCCCGCGGTGAGACGGTGGTCCATCGCATTTATCACCTCGATCGAGGCTACGAGACATTAGAGGCAAAGCTCCGCTCCCTCGGGGGGGACATTTATCGGGTGGAGGGCTAAATGCGGCGGGGACAAATCGCAATCGCCTTGCCCAAGGGGCGGCTTCTTGCGGAGGCCATCAAGCTCTTCGAGGCGACCGGGGTCCAGGGGCTCGAGGGGCTGGCGGAATCTCGGCGTCTCTTGTGCGAGGACTTCACAGGGGCCTACCGCTTCCTGGTGCTGCGTCCCGCCGATATTCCCACCTATGTGGAGTACGGGGCCACCGATATGGGCGTGGTGGGAAAGGACATCTTGCTCGAGCAGGAGCGGGACGTGTACGAGCCGCTGGATCTTAAATACGGAGCGTGTCGCTTGGTGGTGGCTCGACCGACGAACCTGGAAGACAAGGGGCGACCCGTCGGTTTTTCTTCCTTGCGCGTCGCCACCAAATATCCGACGTTGACCGAACGGTATTTCACTGAACAAGGGGTCCAGGTGGAGATCATTCGCCTCTCAGGGTCCATCGAGCTGGCGCCTTTGGCGGGGCTTTGCGAACGGATTGTGGACCTGGTCGACACGGGACGGACCTTGCAGGAAAATGGGTTAGAGGAGGTGGAAGAGATCACCACCGCAACGGCGCGGCTCATCGTCAATCGGGCAGCCTTGAAGACCAAATACCAGCAGGTGCGTGGAATGATCGAGCGCCTGACGGCTGCCATTCAGGGAGGAGGGGCATGATTCGACTCCTCCACGCTGGTGGAGATGCAGGGACCGCCTTCCTGAAAGAGCTCGCTGTGCGGCGGGCGACGGTGTCCGCCGAGGCGGAGATGGCGGTTCGCCCCATCCTCACCGATGTGCGTGAGAAAGGCGAGGCGGCCGTCATGGAATACGCGCAACGATTCGATGGAGCGACGCTGACGCCCGCGACACTCCGGGTCACGGCTGCAGAGGTGGAGCGGGCTTTTGACGAACTTCCGCCCGAGGCGATCGCGGCCTTAAAGCTGGCCGCAGCGCGGATCGAAACTTTTCACCGCCGGCAGCTCCCCCACTCTTGGTTCCTCACCGAGGAAGGCACGGTCCTCGGTCAGCTCTGTCGGCCGCTGGACGCCGTCGGGATCTACATCCCCGGCGGGAAGGCGGTCTATCCCTCCACCGTCCTGATGATTGGTGTGCCTGCGGCCGTGGCAGGGGTCGAGCGGAGGGTAATCTGCACCCCGGTTTCTTCCGATCTGGCGGTGCATCCGGCGGTGCTCGTCGCTGCCTCGGTGGCAGGGATTACAGAGATCTACAAGGTGGGTGGGGCGCATGCGATCGCGGCATTGGCGTACGGGACTGTCTCCATCCCCCGTGTGGACAAGGTCGTGGGTCCGGGCAATATCTACGTCGCAACCGCCAAAAGGCTGGTGGCCGGGGAGGTGGGAATTGATGCGATCGCGGGGCCGACCGAGGTGGTGGTGGTGGCGGACGCGGCGGCCAACCCCGCGTACGTTGCCGCAGATCTTCTGGCCCAGGCAGAGCATGATGAGGAGGCCATGAGCCTCTGCATCACGGTGAGCGAGTCCCTCGCCGAAGCGCTGGTGGCCGAACTGAGGCAACAGCTCAATGATCTCCCGCGGGCCAGGATTGCCGAGGCGAGCCTTGCGAAAAACGGGGCCATCCTCTTGGTCCCGAGCCTTGAGGCGGCGTTTGCGTTAGTCAGCAGCATCGCGCCCGAACATGTGGAACTCCACTGTCAGGACCCGTGGTCCCATGTGAACCGTGTCCGGCACGCGGGGGCCGTCTTCCTGGGGGGTTTTTCCCCGGAAGCCCTCGGGGACTACCTGGCCGGCCCGAACCATGTCCTGCCCACGGGGGGGACGGCGCGGTTTGCTTCCCCGCTCTCGGTGGAGGATTTTCTGCACCGGATGAGCCTCCTCCATTTCACCGAGGAGGGGTTGAATCGGCTGGGGGGACCTGCCATGACGTTGGCATCTCTCGAAGGGTTGGACGGCCATGCCCGGGCCGTCCGGATTCGGCAACGATCGTGAAGGAGGAGCCTTGGGAGTGAGGAAAAGACCGATGGCTCGCAAGGCGACCGTCCGTCGCCGGACGACCGAAACAGATGTGGCCGTCGAGCTCGAGCTCGACGGGCAGGGAAGCTACCGGATCAAGACGGGTCTCCCCTTCTTCGATCACATGCTGGCGCAACTGGCCAAGCACGGCCTCTTCAACCTCACGCTTCGGGCCAAGGGAGATTTGGAGGTAGATCCCCACCACACCATGGAGGATGTGGGGTTGGCCCTCGGGGAGGCTTTCTCCCAGGCGCTGGGGAACCGGGCACGTATTCGGCGCTACGGTCAGGCAACGGTGCCGATGGATGACGCGTTGGGCTCGGTGGCCGTGGACTTGAGTGGTCGGCCCTACCTGGCGTATCGGGCTGACGGGCTGGTAGGAAAGATCGGGGAGTTTGACGCCGTGCTCCTGAAAGAGTTCTTTCGGGCCTTTGCGACGGCCCTCAAGGCCAATTTGCACATCGGGATTCCGTACGGCGAGAACACCCACCATATGGCCGAAGCGGTCTTTAAGGCCGCGGGCCGGGCTCTCGACGCGGCGATCTCTCTGGATCCCCGAGTCACGGGTATCCCCTCGACGAAAGGCAAACTCTAGTGGGGAAAGCCGGCTCGGGAAGCATCCTTCGTCGGCGGAAAATTTCACGGGTTGCTGTGATGAAGTCTCTGTGTTCCGCGCCGAGCGAATCATGCGGCATCAGGACGACCACCCCCGCCTGCGCTACGCTCTCCGAACCTGTTCGGAGTCGCCCGCAAACCAGATTCCGCCTTCCTCAGGACTTACTTCCCTCGCCGGCTTGTGGGTGGGTGAACTCTGAGCCCTCAACTCTCAACCCTCAACCCTGAGCCAAGCATGATTGCCATTATCGACAGCGGGATTGCCAATCTCCGAAGCGTCGAGAAGGGGTTCGAAAAGGCCGGGGTCCCTGCCCAAGTGGTCAGAGAGTCTCGCCAGCTCCGCGACGCGGCAGGGATCGTTCTCCCGGGCGTGGGGGCGTTCGCCGACGGGATCGCGACACTGGAGGCGGCGGGGTTCATCGATCCCCTGCTCCGGGGAATCCAATCCGGGAAACCAATCTTGGGGATCTGTCTCGGCCTCCATTTTCTCTTTTCAGAGAGCGAGGAGTTCGGCCTCCATAAGGGCCTGGATCTGATCCGAGGACGGGTGCGCCGCTTCCCCAATGCCGTCCCTCCCTCAGCCCTCAGCCCTCAGCCCTCAGTCCTAAAAGTGCCCCATATGGGGTGGAACCAGGTGCATCTGAAGCGAGAAGCGCCGATCATGAAAGGGATCCCGGACGGTTCGTACTTCTACTTCGTGCACTCTTACTACGTGGAGCCAGAGGAGGAAGGCACGATTGCCGGCATTACGGAATATGGGATTCCCTTCACCTCCATGATCTGGCGGGACAATCTCTTTGCCACCCAGTTTCATCCGGAAAAGAGCCAGGCCCTGGGCCTCCAGATTCTCGCCAATTTTGGCAGACTGGCCCACAAGTAACGCTGTCAGCGGCTTGAGTGCTGGAAGGCTAGCAGGCGAGAGGGCTAGAAGGCAGAGCACAGCCAATCGTCCGACCCTCCGGGCATTCTAGCGTTCCAGCCTTCTAGCTTGTAAAGAGCAGAGGCTATGTTGGTCGTTCCTGCCGTCGATATGAGGAATGGGAAAGTGGTCCGCCTTACTCAGGGGGATCCGACGCAAGAGATAGTGTATGCGGACGATCCTGTGGCAGTCGCCGCGTCGTGGGAGGCGAGAGGGGCGCCGCGGCTACACGTGGTCGACCTGGATGGAGCCTTCGCCGGCAGTCCGAAACAGCTCGCCTTGATCGGAGCGGCTGCGCGGGCGGTCAAGATTCCGATTCAGGCAGGGGGTGGCCTTCGAACGCGGGAATCGATCGATGCACTTTTTGACGCGGGTGTCGCCATGGCGGTTGTGGGGACCTCTGCGATCCTGGATCCGCGTTTTCTCGAAGACGCGTGCACGGCCTATCCGAGGCGCATCATCCTCGCGCTCGATGCCAAGGAGGGAAAGGTCGCGGTCAAGGGGTGGCGTGAGGTCTCGGACCGTTCGGTGGGGGAAGTGGCAGAGAGTGTGGCTTCCCTGGAGTTAGGCGCCATTCTCTACACCGACATCGTGAAGGACGGGACATTGGAAGGACCGAATTTTGAGGGGCTGGAAGCGATAGTCAGGCGGAGCCATCATCCGATTCTTGCCTCGGGGGGTATCGCCTGCCTGGATGATATTCGGCGACTCTGCACGATAAAGGGTGTGGCGGGAGCCGTCGTCGGCAAGGCCCTGTACAGCGGTGCGGTCGAGCTCGAGGCGGCGCTGCGTGTCGTGGCGGCAGAGACGGTTCGTTGATGCTAGCAAGACGCATCATCCCCTGCCTGGATGTCAAGGATGGCCGGGTGGTCAAGGGGACCCGATTCGTGGACCTCCGGGACGCGGGAGATCCAGCAGAGGTTGCCGAACGGTACGATCGAGAGGGGGCCGATGAACTGGTCTTCCTCGACATCACCGCGTCGGCCGAACGCCGGAAGATTCTGATCGGCGTCGTCAAAAAAACGGCCGAACGGGCCTTTACCCCCCTCACCGTAGGGGGTGGCATTCGGGATCTTGAGGATATCCGGGCCCTCCTCCTCGCTGGGGCAGATAAGGTCTCGCTCAACACCGCGGCGGTCCAAAACCCGAGTCTCGTCCGAGAGGCCGCGGAGCGGTTCGGAAGTCAGTGCATCGTTGTGGCTATCGACGCCAAACGACGCCCAGAGTGGAGAGTCGAGAGTCCAGAGTCACCACCGGACCCCTCACCCCTCACCCCTCAGCCCTCAGCCCTTGCTCCACGCTGGGAGGTATTTATTCACGGAGGTCGCACGCCTACCGGTCTGGACGCAGTACAATGGGCAGAGCAGGGAGTGGTGTTGGGGGCGGGGGAGATCCTCCTGACCAGCATGGATCGTGACGGAACGCGGGACGGGTACGATTTGGAACTGACCGCAGCGGTTGCCGAGCGTGTGGCGGTTCCGGTGATCGCCTCAGGCGGTGCCGGGACGGTGGAGCATCTCTACGAGGCCTTTGCGGTCGGGAAGGCTGATGCGGCCCTGGCGGCCTCCATCTTCCACTTTCAGGAAATCTCCGTACCCGAAGCTAAGGCGTACCTGAGAGGGCGCGGCATCGCCGTGCGCCCCTAGGGCCGCGCCGATGACCCGACGACCGTATTCCGACGACGGAAAAAGTCCTCTAGGTTCTAACGGTCATCGGTAGTCGGTCATCGGTCATCGAATTGCGGACGTCGGTCATCGAAGCAAAGGAGGGTTGTTGTGGCCAAGCTCCCGGATGGCTTGAAGTTTGACAAGAAGGGTCTCATTCCGGCCATCGCCCAAGATGCCAAGACGGGGCAGGTCTTGATGACCGCCTATATGACCCGGGAGACCCTCCGGAGGACCCTGGAAACCGGTTTTGCGCACTACTACAGCCGGTCCCGGGGTCGGGTCTGGAAGAAGGGGGAAGAGTCGGGGCACGTGCAGCGGGTCCGAGAGGTCCGCCTCGACTGCGACGGCGATGCCTTGCTTCTGCAGGTGGAACAGCAGATGGCTGCCTGCCATCTCGGGTATCGGTCCTGCTTCTTCCGGCAGGTAAAGGGGGACCTTAGGCCCTCCTCCCCTGTTATGGGACAGGTCTTTCGCCCTGAGAGGGTCTACAGCCCCTCATCCCAGATCCTGGAAGCGGTCTATCGTACCATCTTGGAGCGCAAGAAGAAGAGGCCTCCAGGGTCTTATGTAACCTCCCTCCTCCAGAATGGGGAGGACAAAATCCTCAAGAAGATCGCTGAGGAGGCCTCAGAAGTCGTCCTGAGTGGTAAGAGGCGCCGGCGCCAGGAGATCGTCTATGAGGTGGCGGACCTCTGGTTTCACACCCTGGTCCTCCTCGGGGCGCGCGGTATCCCCTTGAATCAGCTGTGGAAGGAGTTTCAGGGACGGGTGGGGAAAAGGAAGGCAGAATACAAAAAAAGTAGGGGGAACGCGCGGAAAAAACATTGACAAAAGGGCTGGGATCTGTTAGTCTTTAGACGTATAATTCCTCAGATGTCCTTGCTTTTACCGATAGCAGCTATTGGAAAAATAAATACAAGTTAGGAGGTGTCAGGGGTGAGGGCCGTGCTTGTCCGGGAGGACGAGAGCTTCGGAAATGCCCTGAGGCGCTTCAAGAAGCAGGTGGAGAAGGCTGGGGTGCTCTCAGAGACGCGGAGGCGGCAGCACTATGAAAAGCCGAGCGTCCGCCGCAAGAAGAAGGCTATCGCTCCCCGGAAGAAGATGCTAAAGAAGATGCGTGTGATCGAGTAAGATGGATCTAAAGGCCCGCCTTCATCAGGACCTTCGGGCGGCCATGAAGGCCGGCGGGAAAGTGGAGACTTCGACCCTTCGTCTGCTGCTCAACGCCATCAAGACTCGCGAAGTGGAAAAGCGGGGAGAACTGACCGAGCCCGAAATCCTGCAGCTCATCGTCAAGGAAAGTAGCCAACGGCGAGAATCCATCCAGCAGTTCCGCCGCGGAGGGCGCGAGGACCTCGTCCTCAGAGAAGAGGCGGAACTCCAAGTCCTCGAGAAACTCCTGCCCAAGGCGATGACCCCCGAGGAGCTTTTGGCCAAGGCGAGGGAGGCGATTGCCGCTACGGGGGCCGCATCAGTGAAGGACATAGGAAAGGTGATGGCCTATCTGATGCCTCAAGTCGCTGGGCGGGCTGACGGAAAAGAGGTCAGCCACCTGGTACGGCAGGAGCTTTCGGGGGGGGCATGACCCATCCACAACCGGGTGCGAAGTTCAAGATGGATCGAGGGACTCCGCAAGGGGTCCCTCGATTTTTCCCCGGAGCCATATAGGGAATGGATGACCGTTCACGGACGGGGCTAGAGTTCGCCGGAATCCTCGATTTTCTCCAGGGAGCGGCGGTTACCCCTCTCGGCAAGGAGCGGGCGCCTGCGGTTCACCCTCTGGAGGGTCTTCAGCAAATACAGGAGGCCCTTGCCGAGGCGGGGGAGGCAAAGGACCTGCTGCTCAGGGGTGAGGAGCCCCCTTACAGGGGGGTTACCGACATCCGCCCCCATCTCAACCGCGCCAAAATCGAGGGGGCCTCGCTTGAGCCGCGCTCCCTCTGGCAGATCCATGAATTCCTGGTGGCGGCCCGCCGGCTGCGAAGCTTTTTCCAGCGAGAGCGGGATGCGGCGCCCCTCCTCTGGAAACGAGCGAGCGGCCTCGTTCCCCCCGAGGCCCTCTGCGCTGTGATTGGGGAAGCCATTACGCCAGAGGGGGAAGTGGCCGATGCGGCCAGCCCAGGGCTTCAAGGGGTTCGGCGTGAACTGCGGTCCCTTCGAGCGGCGATCATCGCGAAGCTCGAGCGGTATCTTGTCTCCCCGGTCTACCGAGCGGCCCTCGCCGAACCAATCGTCACGCTTCGCAATAACCGATACGTCATCCCCGTGAAGTCTGCTGCGAAAGCCAAGATCCGGGGGATCGTCCAAGATCAGTCAGGAAGTGGCCTGACCCTTTTCCTGGAGCCGAGCCCGGTGGTGGAGATGAACAACCGGCTGCGGATCCTACTGCGCCAGGAAGAGGAAGAAGTGACCAAAGTCCTTCGGTCCCTGACAGCACAGGTCGGGCGAGACGCGGAAACCCTCGGGGCACTCGTGGAACTTCTGGGCGACTTAGACCTTCTAATAGCCAAGGGGCGGTTGGCAGTCCGCCTGGAGGCTGACATTCCCCGAGTCACCCAGGGCCGCCGCCTTATCCTGCGTCGGGCCCGTCATCCCTTCCTCGCACTAGGTCCCCCACCTGGAGGAATGAGCGGGGCGGAAGGGACTGGAGAGGCCCGGGGCGAGGCACGGCCCGCGCCGGTCCCCATTGACATTGAGGTGGGGGGAGCGTTCACTGTGCTGGTCGTTACCGGGCCGAACACGGGTGGAAAGACCGTGGCGCTCAAGACCGCTGGTCTTCTTACCCTGATGACCCTGTCTGGCCTCCCGATCCCGGCCTCTCCGGACAGCGAGGTTCCTTGCTACCGGGCCGTCTTCGCCGACATCGGGGATGAGCAGAGTATTGAACAGAGCCTGAGTACTTTTTCCTCCCACCTGAGTCAGGTCGTCAAGATTCTGGCCCATGCGGGACCCGAGACCCTAGTCCTCCTCGATGAACTTGGGGCCGGGACGGATCCCTCGGAGGGGGCTGCCCTCGGCATCGGCATTCTCGAGGCTCTCCAAGAGTGTGGGGCGTCGGTGATCGCCACCACGCATCTGGATGCGGTCAAGTCCTTTGCGGCCCTCACGCCTGGAGTGGAAAACGCCAGTGTCGAGTTCAATCTCGAACGTCTGAGCCCAGAGTACACCATCCGGCTGGGTCTGCCGGGAAAGAGTTATGGACTGGAGATCGCCGGACGTCTCGGCCTGCCGCGTCGGATCTTGGACAAGGCACGCGAACTCCTCCCCGAGGGACACCGAAAAACCCAGGCCCTCATCGAAACCCTCGAGCGGGACCGCCGGGTCTTTGACGGCCTCAAGGCTCGGCTTCAGGAAGAGGTCCGGCAGGCCTCGACCCTCAGGAGAGAAGCGGAGGGGCTAGTGGTGCGGCTTCGGGCGGGGGTCAAGGACCTCAAACGTCGAGTACGGGAGGAAGCGAGGCAGCTCCTCGCTGAACTCCGTCAGCAGGGGGAAGGTCTGATCGGGGCGCTCCGAGACCGGGGGGTTCGGCCAGACGAGATCCGGGCCTTTCGTCAGGGGCTCGAGGGGCTGAAGGCAACCGTCGAAGCGGCCGAGATACCCCAGCCCGATGGTTCTTTGGCCGGTGTGGAGATTGGACCCGGCCAATGGGTGACTGTCGCGGGGCTGGGGCGGCAAGGGCGGGTCCTAACCGGGGTCTCTCCCCAGGGGACCGTAGAAGTAGAACTGCACGTAGGCAGGGTTCATGTACCCGTCACGACCCTTACCCTCGCCGCGACTTCTGAAAGGCCGCGCGGCGCGGCGCCACTCTTCGTGGAAAAGGCCGAGTCCAGTTCCGCTGAAATCAACCTCGTCGGTTGCACCGTCGACGAGTCAACGCGGCGTCTAGAAAAGTACTTGGACGCGGCTTTTCTCGAGGGTCTTTCGCGAGTCCTGGTGATTCATGGCAAGGGGACGGGGGCACTCCGGAAGGGGGTCCACAAATTTTTGACCGGGCATCCCTTCGTGGGGGGGTTTCACCTGGCCGAAATGAACGAAGGGGGGAGCGGCGCCACCGTTGTGACGTTGAGGGAGCAATAACAAAAGGACCGGTTCCAACCCAGCGAGGAGAGACCCTGCCTTTCTGACTGGGGTCGTTGAGGAGCCAGATGGGATTTATCCCAGAGGAAGTGATTGACCAGATTCTCAAGGCCTCGAGCATTGTGGAGGTGATCGAGGGTTATCTGCCCCTGAAGCAGGCCGGGAAGTATTTCCGAGCCCTCTGCCCCTTCCACTCGGAAAAGACCCCTTCCTTCACCGTCAATGCGGAGCGGCAGATCTTTTATTGCTTTGGGTGTGCAGAGGGGGGAGATGTTTTTCGCTTCTTGATGCGGCGAGAGGGGTTTACCTTCCCCGAGGCAGTCCGGCATCTCGCCCAGCGGGCCGGCATCGCGATTCCGGAGAAAGGGCGGAGCCGTCAGGCGGACGGCCTCCTGAAGATCTACGAGCTTCAGCGGCTGGCCTGTGACTACTTCCGGAAAGCCCTGACAGGTCCGGGGGGAATCCCGGCGAGGGAAGTGCTGAGTCGGCGGGGGGTCGGCGCGGACCTCGTTGAACGGTTCCAGCTGGGATACGCTGGCGCGGAGTGGGAGGGGCTACTCCGTGAACTCACAAAGCGAGGATTCACCGTGGGCCAAGTGGAGGCGGCGGGCCTGGCCCTTCCGCGGCAGGCAGGACGTGGATACTACGACCGATTTCGCGATCGTCTGATGATCCCCATTTCCGATTCCACGGGAAAGATCGTGGGATTCGGAGGCCGGGCGCTGGGAGATCAACCACCGAAGTATATGAACTCCCCCGAAACCGGCGTCTATAAGAAGGGGGTGCACCTGTACGGTCTCCATCTGGCATCCCGGGCAATCCGGGAGGCGAGGGTGGCCCTGGTGGTGGAGGGATACTTTGATGCCATCTCTCTGCACGGCGCGGGCTTTCCCCAAACGGTCGCCCCCCTTGGAACCGCCTTGACCCGCGACCAAGTGACCCTTCTGCACCGCTATGCGGATAAGGCGATACTCGTCTTTGATCCCGATCCCGCGGGGATCCAGGCTGCCTGGCGAGGGCTGGAGCTCTTGGTGGCTGAGGATATGGGGGTGGCGGTGGTGATCCTCCCGAAGGGAAAAGATCCTGATACCTTCGTCCGAGAGAACGGCAGGGATGCCCTCCAGGCGCAGGTCGAGGCAGCTCAGGATCTCGTTGATTTTCTCCTCACCCGGGCAGAGGAGCAGACGGGACTGAAGGGCGTGGATGAAAAGACGGCCGCGGCCCGGCAGGTCCTGCGGCTCATTGCCCGGATGCCAGAGGGGGTGCGGAGGGCGAAGTATGTCCAGAAGCTGGCAGAGCGGTTGGAGGTATCCGAGAGGGTCGTCTTGGCGGAGCTTAGCCGTCTCGGGACCTCGGAGTCGCCCCTCACGTCGGGACCCCCCCCCTCCTTGGAGTTCCCCCCAGTGGAAAAGGCCTTGATCCAGATATGCCTCCTCTTCCCGGACATGCGGCCCCTCGTGTGGGGGACCCTCCGGGACGAAGCGCTTTCGGCATCCCCCCTCCGTTCCATCTACCGGTTCCTCCGAGAATACCCGGGCAAAGAGGAGGATCTGGCCCGGACCCTCACCCACCATCCTGATCCCGTGGTCCGCCAGGTGGCGGCTGAGCTGTTTGTCCAGGGTGGGGAAGAGTTTGCCGATCCGCATCGGATTGTGCAGGACTGTCTCATCCGACTGAAGCTCCAGGAAATCCAGGGGGAGCTCAAGAGAGCGCGGGATCAAGGGGACCTGCTTCGGGTGAAAGCGCTTTTGGAGGAAAAACAGGCACTCTACGGTGGCCGACCCTCCGAAACGGACTATATTAAGGGAATGGGCACAGGGGGCATGGCGGATCACAGAGACTCTGCAGGATAAGAAGGAGGAAGTGGCAGCATGACAGACGAGGGGAGAATCGAGGCGCTCAAGGTTCTCACGGCCCTGGGGAAGAAAAAGGGATACCTGACTACCGAGGAAATCAACACCAGTCTCCCTGAGGATATCACCTCGGCCGAGCAGATTGATCGGATCCTCGGTCTCTTGGAGGAAATGAACATCGAGGTGATCGATGCCCCCCGCGAGGCGGGAGGACCCGGGGCGAAAAAGAAGGTGGCGAAGTCCCCGTCGGGTGGGTCGGAGGTGGAGGTGGACCTGTCCCCCGCGCCGGTGAGTCGCACCGATGACCCGGTCCGGATGTACCTTCGGGAGATGGGAAAGACTCCGCTCCTCTCCCGGGAGGGGGAGATCGGGATCGCCAAGCGGATCGAAGACGGGCGCCGTGAGGTCACCGAGGCGGTCTGCCGGGCAGGGATCGCCGTCCGTGAGGTGACCTTCTTGGGGGAACGTCTGCTCCAGGGGAGGCTTCGAGTGGCCGATCTCGTCACCCTCAACGATTTTGACGAGGTCTCGGAACAGAAGGAGCGGGAGCTGGTTGCAGGGCTTGCGCCATCCCTCAAGGGCCTGCGGCAGGATCAGGAGAAGATCGAGGACCTGACCAAGCGGCTCGAGCGGGCTGAGCATCAAGGGAACGCAAAGCGGGCGGACCGCCTGCGCCAAGAAAACCAAGAGAGAAGGAGCCACCAAGCCGAGCGCCTCCGGCAACTCAACCTGAACCAGCGCGTCACCGAACGGATCGTCGCCCGCATGCGGAGCATCTTAGAGCGGATCGGGAGGGCCGAGCTAGAGATGAAAGAGCTCAGGCGTTCCGCGCGCTTGAGTGCTCCCAACTTCAAGGTGCTCCGTGAGAGCGCCATGGGCAACGGCGTCTCTATGCGGACCCTGGTCCGGCGGACGAAGTTCCCTCGAGAAAAGTTGGAAGAGCTTGCGCGGCAGATCCAGGTCATTATCAGGAAGATCCAGCGGGTCGAGCAAGAGGCCGGCACCAGCTCCACCGAGATGCACGCGCTGCTTCAGGCCATCAGCCGGGGGGAGCGGAAGGCGTTGAATGCGAAACGGGAGATGGTGGAGGCTAACCTCCGCTTGGTCATCTCCATTGCGAAGAAGTACACGAACCGGGGACTCCAGTTTTTGGATCTGATTCAGGAAGGCAACATCGGGCTCATGCGGGCCGTGGAGAAGTTCGAATACCAGCGAGGCTATAAATTCTCCACATATGCCACCTGGTGGATCCGTCAGGCTATCACCCGAGCCATCGCGGACCAGGCCAGGACCATCCGGATCCCGGTTCATATGATCGAGACCATCAATAAGTTGATCCGCGCTTCCCGCCAATTGGTACAGGAGTTCGGTCGGGAACCCAGCCCGGAGGAGATCGGCCAGAAGATCGACCTCCCCGTGGACAAGGTCCGGAAAGTCCTGAAGATCGCTCAAGAGCCTATCTCCTTGGAGACTCCCATTGGGGAGGAGGAAGATTCGCACCTCGGTGACTTCATTGAGGACAAGGGGGCGATTTCCCCTCTTGGTGCGTTCATCGGGGTGAACCTCGGGAGCCAGACCGATGAGGTTCTGAGCACTCTGACCGAGCGGGAGAAAAGGGTGCTGCGTCTCCGTTTCGGGATCGGCGACGGCGTGGATCATACGCTGGAGGAGGTGGGGCAGCAATTCGACGTGACCAGGGAGCGGATCCGGCAGATTGAGGCCAAGGCGTTGCGTAAGCTTCGCCATCCCACCCGAGGCCGGAAGCTCCGAAGCTTCGTGGAATCCTAAGCCCCAGGGGGGCTGGTTCGCAGTTCACGGTTCACGGTTCACGATTCACGGCTGGAGATCCGCTGAGTATTCTCTGTGAACGGTGAACAGAGAACCGTGAACCAGGACGGGCCCATAGCTCAGCGGTCAGAGCCACCGGCTCATAACCGGACGGTCCCTGGTTCGAATCCAGGTGGGCCCACCAGATCAGTTCACAATTGACCGTTCACGGTTCACGGCATGAGGTCTTCTTGTGATTTCTGAAATGGAACTCTGAACCGTGGACTCTGAACCCTGAACCACTAATGTGAACTGTGAACCGTGAACGGTGAACTCAATTGAGCCGAGGAGGGACGTGCGGGAGGATCTGGCTCAGGTAGTCGATTTGCAGAATCTCGATCTGGAGATCGGCAAGATCCAGAGAGAGGTCCAAGAGATCCCGCGGGGGATCGCCGACCTCGAGCAAGAATTGATCAACTCCCGGAGGACGTTGGAGCAGGCTCGTGAGCACTTCGCCAGTCTCGAACAGCTCCGTCGGCGGAAAGAGATGGACTTGGAGGAAATCACGGCGGAGCAACGGAAACGGCAAGGACGTCTCTTCGAGATCAAAACGAATCAGGAGTATACCGCGGTTCTGAAAGAGATCGGGGGGCTGAAGGATCGCCGCTCGAAGCTTGAGGACGAGATCCTCGAACTCTTTGATCAAATCGAGGGGGCGCAAGGAGCGGTCCGGAATGAGGACGCTCTTTTTCAGGAGCGGGAAAAGACGTGTGGGGAGCAACGGACCGCCATGGAAGGAGAGCTCAGGCATCTCCAGGGAGAGCTGAGTCGCCTTCAGGAAGAGCGTGACCGCCAGGCGAGCCGCGTGGAGCAGGGACTTCTTCAGACCTATCAGCGTCTGCTACGCAGCCGGGGCGGCGTCGCGGCGGTTCCGGTGCGGGACGGCTCCTGCCTCGGCTGTTACGTTTCCCTCACTCCCCAGACCTATAATGAGCTTCGGAGAGGGGACGTCCTCCTCAGCTGCGCGAACTGTCATCGGATCCTCTACTGGAAAGGATAAGGTGGATCCGCGCCGGCTCGCCGATATCCTTGAGGCGATGGCCCGCACCAAGGCCCTCACCGTCGTGAGCGGCGAGCTCCCAGGTCTTTCTCCTGCCACCCTGAGGATGGCCCTGGAGGAAGCCTCCCACCTGGTCCAGCAGATGGCCACTTCTCGCCGGTCTCGTCACCCGGCTACACGATCGCTCATCCTCCACATTGATGGGGCTGCTCGAGGGAACCCGGGCCCGGCGGGGATCGGCGTGGTCCTCTGGGATGAAGCCGGTTCTATTCGGGAGGAGCATCTGGCCTACATCGGGAAGGCGACAAACAACGTGGCGGAATACGAAGCACTCCTCTTTGGACTCCGGAAGGCCAAAGAGTTGGGCTATGCGGCCGTGAATGTCTTCTCCGATTCGGAACTCCTCGTACGCCAGATCCGGGGGGAATACCGAGTCAAGAATCCTCGGTTGCGACAGTTCTATGATCAGGTCCAGAATCTCCTCCGGTCTTTCGATGCATTCGAGATTGACCATGTCCGCCGGGGAATGAATACTCGGGCCGATCTCCTAGCCAATCGGGCGATCGAGGCCGTCCTGAGCGAACGGCAGAAGGGGAACGCGACCGCTCAGGGGAAGGAGGAAGGGTGAGTCACTCGGGCTTTACCCCTTTCGGGAAGGCCGTGGAGGTGACCCTGGAACGGCTTGGGCTGGGTGCCGGCTTGGTGCATATTATCGTTCACCGCGTCTGGGCAGAAGTCGTGGGAGAAGAGGTGGCTCGTCGGAGCGAGCCCGGCCTGCTCAGGAACGGCCGTCTCCAGGTGACAGTCGTGGATGCGGTCTGGCTCCAGCAGCTCACGATGTTGAAGCCTACCATCCTTGCACGCCTGGAGTCGCACGTGGGCTCCCAGAAGGTCCTGGACATCTTCTTCACCCTCGGCACACTCTCCTTTCCCGCTGCTCGGCCTGAACGCACCTCTCGGAGGAGAAGCGACCGTCCCCCACCTGAGATGCAGATGCATCACCAGGAGATCCTTCGACCCGTTCAGGATCTGGAGTGCCGTGAGGTCTTGGCTCGGATCCTCAAGAAGGCCCAGGAGGTGGACTAACAGTCTTTTGTGGTCTTGTTTCAACAAATGGAGTGTGTAGAGTTGCAAAAAAAACACAGGGGTTCAAGACCGCTCTTGGTTACCAATTCACAACTTGTTGAAATTGAAGGTTTATTCTCGGACGAGGCCCGTTCCGCCCCATTGGTATAGGGCTTGCAGTGACGTTCTATTTCCCGATGGGGCGGCGATTCCGTCTTTGAACCTGAGGTGAGAAGGGAGAAGACGTGGGCCGGCAGAAAACGATAGGGAGACCGATCACCTGCTCTGGCATCGGGCTCCATTCCGGGCAGGAAGTCTCCATGAACCTCTGCCCCTCGCCCCCGGACACAGGGATCATCTTCCGGAGGATGGACCTTCCTGATACGCCGGTCGTCCAGGCCCGTCCCGAAAACATCCTGGATGTCCACTACGCCACGACCCTTGGGAAGGCGGGGGTCGAGGTAAAGACCGTAGAGCACCTGCTGGCTGCTCTCGCGGGCCTCGGAATCGACAACCTCATGGTGGAGATTTCGGGGCCCGAGGTTCCTGTCATGGATGGGAGTGCCGCTCCCTTCGTCGACCTCCTCCTCCAGGCGGGGATCCGGAGGCATTACGTCCCGAAGACCTACATCGTGGTCACCAAGCCTCTTGTCATCGAAATGGGGAATCGGAGCATCCAGATTCTCCCCTCCAAACGATTTCGGATCCATTATTCCATGGGCTTTGACCATCCTCGCTTTCCTGAGCAGTCGATCGAGCTCCTCATCTCTCGGCGCACCTTTATACGGAAGATCGCCCCCTCTCGGACCTACGGCTTTCTCCGGGATGTCGAGTACCTCTGGCGCCGGGGCCTCGCCCTTGGCGGCTCCCTGGAGAATACGGTGGTCATCGGCGACGAGGGGCCCCTCAATGACCTCCGCTTCGGAGACGAGCTGATTCGGCACAAGGTATTGGATCTCATTGGTGATCTGTACCTCTTGGGGCGGCCGCTGCAGGGGACCGTCGTGGCGAAAGGGGCAGGTCATCTTCTCCACACCACCCTGGTGAGGGAAATTCAGCGCCACCTCGAATCGGACCAGGTCTCCCGATGTGTCGTAGCGGCCCCTGAACCCCTCTCGTTCCCCGTGCCTGCCTCGGCGAAACCCCTCGGCTCCCCTGCCGTATAAGGCCCCGTTTGTCCTTGTCAGAGCGTTCCGGTTTTGGCTATAGTTAGCTTCCACTGTGTGTGGATCCCCCCGGGGCTTCCCTGTTTTTTGTGTCGGGAGGGTCGGAGGGACCGAGGATAGACACGGATGGAGCCGAATCGCGACAACGAGATGGACCAGCAGCGGCGGCGGACGCGGCTGATCATTGCCGGGGTGGGTGGGCTCGTCCTGGTGCTCACCGGGGTCCAAGTCCTGATCCAGCATCTCCGGTTTCCCTCCCCCATTCCGAGCAATATCCTGATCTTCGCCCTGGTCAATGTGAACCTGATCCTCCTGATCCTCCTCATCCTCCTGCTCTTTCGGCATCTGTTCAAGATTTATCTGGAGCGCCGGGACAACCTCTTGGGGTCCAAGTTCCGGGTGAAGTTGGTGGTGACTTTCTTGAGCCTCGCGCTGCTTCCTGCGGCCCTGCTGTTCCTGGTGGCCTCCAACCTTATCACCACCAGTGTGGACGGTTGGTTTAACATCCAGGTGGAGGAATCGCTCGAACGCTCCCTCGAAGTGGCAGAAACCTATTATCAGGGCGTCCACGACCGGGCCCTCGGTTCGGCGAGGCAGATCGCGCGGCGCATCGCCGCCGAAGGTCTCCTGGACGCGAACGAGCCCTACCTCAATCGGGTTGCGAAGGAGAAGGTCCAGGAATTCCGGCTGGCCGTTCTCCAGATTTTTGACCGCAGGGGCCGCGAGCGGCTGCAGTTTCGGGGAGAGCAGATGACCGGCGGTGAGGCGTTTACGGTATCCTCCCGCTACGTCCGGCGGGCCTTGAATGGCCGGGAGCAGTCTCTGATCCGGCCGACCGGGACAGGGGATCTTGTTCAGGGTGTCGTGCCGATCGTTCTCCCGTCACAAAAGGACGAGATCATTGGAGCGGCCGCGGTGGGGTATCTCATCCCCGGGGGGATGGGCCGGAAGATCACCGACATCACTAGGGGGATCCAAGAGTATAAGCAGCTGAAGCTGCTCAAGAACCCGATAAAGGGCATCTACGTTATGCTCTTTCTGATGGTCACGTTGGTGATTATCTTCGCTGCCGTATGGGTCGGCGTGCACATGGCTCGTCGAATCACCGTCCCCATTCAAAAGCTCGCCGAGGGGACACGGGCCGTGGCGGCTGGAGACCTCGATTATCGCGTGCAGGTGGAGGCGGATGATGAGATTGGAATCCTGGTAGACTCCTTTAATCGGATGACCCAGGACCTGCGCCGAAGCGAGGTGGAGCTCACGGATACGAACCGGGATTTGCAGCGAACCAACGTCGAGCTGAACCAGATCCGGGCGTACATGGAAACGACCCTGGAAAGCATCGGGGCGGGTGTCTTTTCATTGGACACGGCGGGACGGGTGAATACTTTGAACCGCGCAGCATCTCGGATGCTAGCCCTCGAGCCAACCGAGGCGCTCCAACGGCACTATCGCACCGTTTTCGCCGCCGAACCGTTGACCCCGCTCTGCCGTCTAATGGACCGCATGGTCCAGGAGGGACGAGGCACGGTCAATGAGCAGGTGCCCCTGTCCGTCCCCGGTCGGGGGGCCACGTTCGTGGTCAATGTTTCGAGCCTCAGGGATCGGGGAGGACAGTACCTCGGGTTGGTGGTAGTCTTTGATGACATTACGCAGCTGATCCGCGCCCAGCAGGCCATGGCGTGGGGTGAGGTCGCCCGGCGAATCGCTCATGAAATCAAGAACCCGTTGACCCCTATCAAGCTCTCCACCCAGCGTCTGCGGAAGAAGTTCGCCGAACAGTCCACCGATTTCTCGGGGGTCTTTGACCAGTGTACCCAGACCATCATTCATGAAGTGGACGCGCTGAAGGCCTTAGTAGATGAATTCTCCCGCTATGCCCGAATGCCCACCTCTTCCCCTCGCCCGGGAGATCTCCACACGTTGATCAAGCAGGTCACGAATCTCTACTCGGGAGTCACTCGACACACCCAGCTGACCACCGTTCTCGATCCTCAGGTGCCTCTTGTTAATCTCGACCCGGATCATATGAAGCGGGCCCTGGTCAATTTGGTGGACAATGCGGTCACGGCGGTGGGAGAGGGAGGGGAGGCCGGGGAGATCTGCCTAGTGACGCGGTATCTCGCGGAGGAGGGAAAGGTTCGTCTGGAGGTGACCGACACTGGTCCTGGCATTCCGCTAGAGGACCGGGCGCGTCTCTTTCTCCCATACTTCTCCACCAAGAAGTCCGGGACCGGACTGGGTCTTGCCATCGTGTACCGAATCGTCACTGAACATAATGGAACGATTCGGGTGGAGGAGAATCACCCGAGAGGCACCCGGATGATCATCGAGTTTCCCGCCCTGCCGGTGGCGGCTGAGGTGGTGTGAGGCTGGCCGTGCCGCGAGAAAACATCCTGGTCGTGGATGACGAACCCAACATCCTGAAGGTACTTGGGGATATTTTGACCGACGAAGGGTATCGCGTGCGGACCGCGCACAGTGGGGAGGACGCCCTCGCGGAGGTTCAGCGCTCGAGTCCCGACCTCGTGATTTTGGATATCTGGCTGCCCGGGATGGATGGGCTGCAGACCCTGGACGTCCTGAAGGGGGTGGTTCCAGAGACCCCGGTGATCATGATCTCCGGGCACGGAACCATCGAGACGGCGGTCCGGGCCATCAAGATGGGGGCCTACGACTTCATCGAGAAACCCCCAACCATCGAGCGGACCCTCTTGGCGGTCCAGCACGGCCTGGAGCAGCAGCGCCTCCTGCAAGAGAACCGGGCCTTGCGCCAGCACTTGGAGCGGCAGTATGAGATCATCGGCGAAAGTCCAGCGATCCGGAGGATCCTGACGCAGGTCGAGTCGGTCGCGCCAAGTCATGGGCGGGTGTTAATCCGGGGCGAGAGTGGAACCGGCAAGGAGCTCATCGCCAGGGCCATTCATCGGTCAAGTCTCAGGCGGGAGAGGCCCTTTGTGGAGGTCAACTGCGCTGCCATCCCCGATGAACTCATCGAGAGTGAACTGTTCGGCCACGAGAAAGGAGCCTTCACCGGGGCCCTCACCACTCGCCGGGGAAAATTTGAGCTTGCCGACGAGGGGACCATTTTTCTCGACGAGGTGGGCGACATGAGTCTCAAGGCTCAGTCCAAAGTGCTCCGTGTGCTGCAGGAGCAAGTCTTTGAACGGGTAGGGGGGACCGAGGTATTCCGGGTGGATGTGCGGGTCATCGCCGCCTCCAACAAGGATCTGGAGGAGGAAACCCGCGCCGGTCGATTCCGGGAAGACCTCTACTACCGCCTGAACGTTGTCCCCATTGAGGTCCCCCCGCTCCGGGAGCGCCGGGAAGATATTCTACTCATGGCCAGGCACTTCCTGAAGGGGTTTTGTGCGGAGTACGGAAAAAAGGAGAAGACTCTGTCGCCGGACGCGATGGAACTGTTCTTGCAACACCCCTGGCCGGGGAACGTTCGAGAGCTGAAGAACGTTGTCGAGCGTTTGGTGATCATGGTTCCCGGGGAGGTTATTCACCGCTTCCATGTGGACCCCGCGCTGCAGGCCCGCCCGGTCCGGGCAGAGGGGACTTCATTCGTCCCCGAAATTTCGCGGACCGCGTCGCTCCGCGAGGCGCGAAACCGGTTCGAACGGGAGTATATTCTGATGCACCTGCAGGAAAATCAGGGGAACGTCACGCGGACCGCGGAGCGACTGAAGATCGAACGGTCAAACCTCCACCGGAAGTTGAAGGCCTATGGTATCGGAAACCCTCCCGACCGGGAGGCCCATTCGTGAGGTGGCATTCCGTGCGGTTCCGGGATCGTAGTGATGCCGGTCACCGGCTGGCGCAGGCCCTCGCGCAGGAACCCCTCCCGGACCCTCTAGTCCTGGCTATCCCGAGGGGTGGGGTTCCCATTGCCGCCCGCATCGCAGAGGCGTTGCGGTGCCCGTGGGATGTGGTGGTCGTGCAGAAACTGGCCTTTTCGTGGAATCCGGAGTTGGGTTTTGGCGCGGTCGCCCTCGACGGCACCGTGGTTCAGAATCACAACCTCCTCGAGCGGACTCAATCGAGCCCGGGGGAGGTCGAGCACGTCAAGGGGGAAGTGCTACGGGAGGCAGAGCGCCGGGAACAAATCTATCGCGGGGGACGGCCGTTCCCCCGGGTGGCGGGTTGCTCGGTTATCCTGACCGACGACGGGCTGGCCTCTGGATACACAATGCTAGCGGCCGTGGAGTGTCTGAAGAAAGCCGGGCCGCGGCAGGTGATCGTTGCTTCCCCCGTGGCTTCCGATTGCGCGGTCGGGCTGGTACAGCCCGCGGTAGACCGGTTGGTTACGCTCCACGTCAGCGACGCCTCGAGCTTTGCGGTCGGCAGCTTTTATCGCGCCTTTTCCCAGCTGACGGATGAGGAAGTTTTGATGACTCTAAACGCCGGTCGTCCCCCTGCACCGCCCACGAGTGGCTATTCGGGTGAAGCGGCGGAAGCAGGACAGGCGGGAGGCGGGACTCCAGGACGCAGAGGTGGTGTCGGTGTGTGGGGATTCTTGGCCGGAGGGGTGAAATGAGTCGTCCCCCCACGCGACGGCGCCGATTCTACGTCCACAGTATCCAGCGGAAGTATTTTTTCCTCTCGCTTGTCCCCATCCTGATCTCTGCTTTTCTGATTATCGTCTTCCTCTTCCTCCCGATGGATGTCCTCCTCTACTCCTCGGCCTCTCCCGCCGCCAAGAGTGCAATCGTGCAGGACCTTCGGGCCCTGGGGTTCCGGATTTGGCCAGCCGTCTTTCTTGCCATGCTCGTTTCGGGTTCCCTAAGCATGTTTGTCACCCACCGCTTTGCTGGCCCAATCTATCGGTTCCGCCAGGTGGTGGATCAGATGGCGGCAGGCGATCTCTCAACCCGGTTCAGGCTACGCAAGGGAGATGATCTCATGGAGTTGGAGACGGCCGTGAACCGGGCCATCGAAACCCTGGCCGATACCATCCAGGAGACCCGGCGCCCCCTGGGGGATCTCACCCGCCGCCTCGAGACCCTCCTTGACGGGGGTGGCGAGGGACAGGGACAGTTCCCCAAGGAGGACATTGCAGGACTCCTGGGGAAGGCCCGGGAGGCGGAGACCGCTCTGGCTCGCTTAAAGGTCGCCCAGCAGAAGCAAGACTAG
>VRUN01000068.1 GCA_019456075.1 Candidatus Methylomirabilota bacterium | reverse complement strand
GGGCCCGCCCCCGCCCCCCTCGCCCGCCTCCGCGGTCGATTCCGCTGGCACCTGTTCGTCAAGGGGCCGTTAGACGCCCCCCTTCGCCACAAGGTGGCATCGGTGCTGGAATCCTTTCCGACACCCCGGGGACACTCGATCCATCTGGAGATCGACGTGGACCCTATCGACACCTTGTAAATCTGCTCTTTACCCGCCCCTGAATCGATTTTGGTCCGGGTTTTGCTACAGTCAGGAGGGAGCCCGCCAACACCCTTTCCGGGGGGGGGCTAGGCGCAGGCGGAAAGGCCGGGGATGGTCAGAAACGACAGCAAAGATCTTCACGCAGATGGTGATTTTTACCGCAAGCTGGGTGAGATTCTCGTCGGCATCAAGAAGTCGACCAAAACCTTCCTCGTCTATGCGGAGAACCACCCGGCCAGGGCTCAGGCCCTAGGCCATACCCATAAGCAGATCACGGAACTCCTGGCCCAGCGGGCTCCTCTCTCCTTTCAGATCCGCCACGAAGGTTTCTACTGTGATGAAGTCGCTGTGGGAGGGGATCACCCTTTCCTCCGAGACTTCGCCCCGGTCCTCGCCCTCCGAGGGATTCAGGCCATCCGTCTCCTCCACGGCGTGCGCTTCGAGGACGTTCAGCACCTCACCGAGCTCTTGATCTTGGAGGCCGAAGACCTGTCCCGGCAAGGGGGGGGCGGGGCCTTCCTTGAGGCGCGCGGAACGACAGCGATCGAGGTAGAGGGTTTCGACATGGAATTTGTCGAGACGGGTTTCGCTCAGCCCGGCTCCGCGATCCAAGGGGAGAATCCGGCGCCAGAACCGTTACAGCCGACCGCTCCATCGGCACCGGCCGACCTGACTTCCCCGCAGGCGGCTCAAATGGCAGGAAGCCAAGTCGACACAGAAACAGCCGAGACGCCCGGCCCTGGAGAGACTGAGGAACAGGAAGGCAGTGGAGAAGCCGAGGCACAGAAAGAGGAGGAAGAAGCGCGGCCCGATCTGGAAACGCTCATTCTCGAACTTCAAAAGACGGATCGTCCAGCGCGGTACGAGAATATCACGCAGGAACTGTCCCAGCTGGGGCGCGATGCATTGGCCCGGGGCGACAGCGACCCCTGCCTCCGGATCATGACGGCCCTCGCCCTGGAGCTACACCCCAATAACTCTAAGGACGAGACGATCACGCGCTACGCCCGCTGGACCCTCCGTTCTCTCCTGGAGGAGACAGGTCCCGCGCTTGTGATTGAGGCTTTCTGTCGAGGGGCGACGGTGCCGGAAGATGATTTGGTCCATCTCATGCTTACTGCAAAGGAAGAGATGGCTGAAGCGGTCGTGCGCCACCTGGTGATCGAGCAAGAGGTGGCGACCCGGCGCAGGCTAGAGGACCTCCTCATGCAGATGGGTGATGCCGCCCTGCCGGGCATCAAATCGGCACTCAGGGCACCGACCTTGGAATCGATCAAGCGCCTGTTTCCCCTGCTGCCGAGGTTCGCAGGTCCTGACGCCGCAGAGGCTCTGAAGCCGCTGTTCCGGCACTACGATCCCCGGATCCGCGAGGAGAGCATCAGGTTCCTCGGAAAGATGCACGTCGAGGTCACGGACGATTCGCTGCGCAAAGCTTTGGCGGATCCCGAGATGTCGGTGCGACACGCGGCCATGGCTGTCGTGGGTGGGCTCAAGATGAAGGCTGCCGTAGGGCCGCTCCTGCAGATTGCCCAAACCCCTCCGGGCAGCCGCGATGTCGAGGAACAGAAAATGGCTATCGCGACGCTGGGTGCCATCGGGGATCCCAAGGCGCTGCCAACCCTCACCGCGCTGCTACGCCGGAGGCGATGGCTCCAGCGCCGCACGACAGAGAAGCTTCGGATAGCCGCCGCATACGCCCTGGGTAAGCTCGAGGGATCGGAAGCCAGGGAAGCCCTACAGGCCGTGGGTCAATCGGCCGGTTCCGCCGTGAGACACGCCTGCGAGGCCGCTTTGAGGAGCCCCCACGCCTCCGAGGACACGGAGAGAGGCCAATGAATTCACAGCTCAGAGAAGCCGAGCAATTCCTCCTGAGCCTGAATGCCGCCTGGAAGAATCTCGGCCTGTACTCCCCCACGCACCCCGCCTCCGCCGCCGCGTTCAAGAACCTCACCATCGCTTTCGAGAAGCTGCTGGGTGAACGAGAGCGGATCACGCTGGGACTCATGCACGAAACGTTGGTCCTCAACGGCGTGCCTTTGACGGCCAAGCCTGACCTCTTTCGGACCCTCGTGACGCGGTTCCGGAATGGGGAGATCCACGGGATTGCGCTCCTCAAGGGCTGTACCCTGGAGGAGCTGCGGCACCTGGTGGAACTCCTCGGGCAGAACGTCAAGCGCGGTGAGCTCGAGGAAGAGCTCAAAAAACGGCAGGTCTCCCACATCCACCTCGTCCAGCTTGCTCAGGACGCGCGAAAGCCAGAGCGACAACCCGAGCCTGTGGACGAACGGGTCGGGGCAGGGGCCATTTACAGCCGGGCGCTGCAGACCATCCGGAAGGTGTTCCAGGAGACGCGGCTCGGGAAGGTGCCCTCGCTGGGCGAGGTGCAGCGAACGGTCGAGGACATGGTGGGGACAATCCTAAAAGGGAAACACTCCCTCATGGCCCTCACGATGATCAAGAGCTACGACGAGTACCTCTTCAACCATTCGGTGAACGTGGGGATCCTCTCCATGTCCTTGGGAGATGTCCTGGGCCTTGACGGAGCGGCCCTCCGGGAACTGGGGCTCGGTTCGCTGCTCCACGATGTGGGGAAGATCAACATCCCCGAAGAGATCATCCAAGCGCCCCGAAAACTGACCGATGAGGAATTTGAGATCATCAAACGGCACCCGGTGGATGGGGTGAAGATCTTGGAGGACATGGGGGTCCGCTCGGAGATCGCTCTCCGCGTGACGAAGGAACACCATATCGACTTCGACGGAAGAGGGTACCCACGCCTGGGACCCGACGAGCAACCCCACCCCTATAGCATGATCGTCCACGTCGCCGATACCTACGACGCCATGACGACGGTCCGATCGTACAAGGAAGCCGTCGACCCCAACCCGGCGATCTCGCGGATGAAGAAGCTGGCCGGAAACGCCTTCAACCCACTGACCCTCGATACCTTCGTCGACATGCTCGGCATCTATCCTCCGGGATCGGCGGTCCGCCTGACAACGGGAGAGATCGGCGTCGTGACCCGTCCAGGGAGCGAGGATGTCTCTCGGCCCTGGGTGCGCATCGTCCAGGATCAGGAGGGAAAGACCGTGGAGGGGGACGAAGTCAACCTGATGGAGTGGAATCCAGAGGCAGAAGACTACGCCTGCTCCATTGTGATCGCGCTTGACCCAGTTGTCCGGCGGATCGATGTGGCGGCGGTACTCCAGGGGAAGAAGCTCACACCGGCGGGGTGATCTCCTTGAGTTTTTCCTCCTCTGCCGCTCGGACCCCCAAACGACCGAGGGCATCCGCAACCCGCTCCCGAATGGTCGGATTATCATCCGTCACGAGAGGGAGGAGGGGATCCACTGCTCGAAGGTCTCCCAGCTTCCCGAGTGCGGTGATTACGGCTTCCCGGATGGGACCGGATCCCTCCTGAAACTGCGAGAGGAGTACCTCCACAAGTCTCGGCTCCCGGAATTCGCCCAGGGCCTCCAAAATGATAGCCTTGACATCCGGGGTCGATTTCTCCAATGATTCGATGAGAGGATCCAGGACCCGGGGATCTCCGGTCCGCACGAGCAACTTGACCGCCGCCGCTCGGACGGCAGCCTGGGGATTTTTTAACGTGGTGAGCAAGATCCCAAACGCCTTCTCGCCGCCGACGTCCGCGACGGCATAGAGGGCGCGGAGGGCAGCCGCCGTATCAGAGGACGCGGCGGTGACTGCCAGATGCTCGAGGGCGGACGCCCCTTCGATCCGCTCCAGGGCTCGGGCGGCTTCGATGCGGACGCCGACCTCCTGATCCCGGACGGCAAGGGTCAGGGCCAGTCGGACGCGCATGAGGGCTTCTTCCATGGCCGCCTCCAGTCTGCGCACAATGCGGGGGGAACCTTACTAGATCCCCAACAGGTTGTCAAGGAAGGGGCGAGAACACAATGGACAAGTTTACCCTGGGTATTGCCCAACTGGCGCCGGTCCTCGGGGACCTGGAGAGAAACCTCGCCCTCCACGAGAAAATCCTCCGTGAGGCAGAGGGACAGGGTGTGGACCTCCTCCTCTTTCCAGAACTCTCCCTCACCGGCTATTTTCTCAAGGACATGGTCCCCTCAGTGGCCCTCACGCCTCGGGACTCCCGACTCGATTTCCTGAAGCGGGCGAGTCGAGGAATGGCCATCGTCGTCGGATTTGTCGAGGAGTCGTCCGATCATCGCTTTTTCAACGCCGCGGCGTACTTCGACGACGGGAAGCTCCGCCATGTGCATCGGAAGCTATACCTTCCCACGTACGGTCTCTTCGATGAACAGCGGTATTTCGCCCAGGGGGATAAGCTCCGAGCCTTCGACACCCGATTTGGCCGAATGGCCCTCACCATCTGTGAGGACTTGTGGCACCCGGCCACGGCCTACCTGGCGGCCCTGGACGGCGCCCAGGTCATCCTCTGCGTATCGGCCAGTCCCGGCCGGGGACTCCGGCCTGGGGGAACCTTTGCGAACGCGGCGGCCTGGGAGCACCTGAACCGTGCCTACGCCCAGCTCTTTACTTGCTTCCTCTGCTTCTGCAACCGAGTCGGTTACGAGGACGGGGCCTGCTTCTGGGGGGGCTCTGAGGTCATCGCACCCACCGGCGAGGCCTTGGTGAGGGCTCCTCAGCTTGAGGAAGCACTGTTGACGGTCACCATTGACCGCAGGGAGGTCCAACGCGAGCGGATCGCCAATCCCCTTCTTCGAGACGAGCGGTTGGACCTTACCATCCGGGAGCTGAAGCGGATCACCCGGGAACTCGAGCGAATCCTTCGGGCTCGGGCGAAAGGGACCCGATGAATCCCACAGTCATCATGCCGGAACTCACCCTCGACTGGGACCTCTGCGCAAAAGTCTTGACCGGCTTTATCCAGAGTGAGGTGCGGCGCGCGGGTTTTCGCCGCGTCATCGTCGGGGTCTCGGGAGGCGTCGACTCTTCTCTCGCGGTCACCTTAGCGGCGGCGGCGATGGGCCCCGGCAACGTCTGGGGGATCAGCATGCCCTACCAGGCTTCGAGCCCCGAGAGCCTCACCCATGCTCAGCTCATCGCCGACCGACTCGAGGTCAACCTCTTCCAGGTGGACATCACCCCGCAGATAGACGCGTATTTCGCCGCGTTCCCGGACGCGGACCACATCCGCCGCGGAAACAAAATGGCCCGGGAGCGGATGACGATCCTCTACGACCACTCCGCCCGCCTGGAGGCCTTGGTGCTCGGCACGAGCAATAAGACGGAACTTCTCCTGGGCTACGGGACCCTGTACGGGGACATGGCCTCCGCGCTCAATCCCATTGGAGACCTCTACAAAACCCAGGTCCGATGTCTCGCAGCGCATCTCGACGTCCCTGCGGAGATCGTGGGAAAAAAGCCGAGCGCTGACCTGTGGGTGGGACAGACGGACGAGGACGAACTGGGCTTCTCGTACGAGGCGGTGGATCGACTCCTGTATTACCTGGTGGACCGGCGGTACGAACGTCCCGCATTAATCGAACTCGGCTTCGAAGCCCAATTTGTTGAGGCGGTCTCTCGCCGAATACAATCCTCGCAGTACAAACGACGTCCGCCAGTCATCGCCAAGGTCTCTGGCCGGACGATCGATCGAGACTTCCGCTACCCCCGGGATTGGGGCGTCTGAAGGGTTTAGAGTTGAGGGGTGAGAGCCGAGAGCTCAGGGCGGTACATGCTTCCTTTCCATGAACCCTGAACCATGAACTCTGCACTATGAACGGCTAGGCCGATGCTTATTGGGGTACCGAAGGAGATCAAAGACCAGGAACATCGTGTGGCGATGATCCCGGCCGGGGTCCAGATGCTGACCGCCAAAGGACATCACGTCCTTATCGAACAGGGGGCGGGAGGCGGCGGCGGGATCATGGACGAGGAGTACGCCGTTGTGGGCGCGGAAGTTACGCCCACGGCAGCCGACATCTACGCCAGGGCCGATTTGATCTGCAAAGTGAAAGAGCCCTTGCCGAGCGAGTATGGGTACCTCCGGCCTGGCCAGATTCTTTTTACGTTTCTGCATCTTGCGGCCTCGCTTGAGCTCACCCAGGCTCTCCTCCAGCACCAAGTTGTAGCGATTGCTTACGAAACCGTAGAAACCACCGATGGCCGAAAACTGCTCCTTGAGCCCATGAGCGAAATCGCCGGTCGGATGGCCCTCCCCATCGCCGCCCACTACCTCTCCAGTCCTCTTGGGGGGCGGGGAGTGTTGCTGAGCGGCGTTCCCGGGGTTCCTCCCGCCACCGTCACCATCCTGGGGGCTGGAATTGTCGGCTATAACGCGGCCAGGATGGCGGCAGGGATGGGGGCTTCGGCCACTCTCTTGGAGGTGGACGCCTCAAGGATGCGCTCGCTGGATGAGATCCTCCCGCACAACGTGACCACCCTGATGTCCAATCCCCTGAATATCGAGGAATGTCTCAGGCAAGCCGATGTCGTTGTAGGCGCGGTCCTGATCCCCGGGGCCAAGGCACCGCGGCTCGTCACTCGGGACATGTTGAAGCTGATGAAACCTGGCTCGGTCATCGTCGATGTTGCGGTGGACCAAGGCGGATGCGTGGAGACGACTCGCCCGACCACCCACAGCGACCCGGTGTATCAGGTGAACGGCATCATCCACTACTGCGTCGCCAACATGCCCGGCGCCTACGGCCGGACCGCCACCTTTGCCCTCACGAACGTCACCCTTCCCTACGTCCTCGACATCGCGGAGAAGGGGTGGATGCGGGTGGCCCAAGAGCATTCCGAGATCGCCAAGGGGCTGAACGTGGTCCACGGAAAAGTCACCTACCCGGCCGTGGCCGAGGCGCACGGGATGGAGTGCGTCCCGGTATCCCAATTCTTGTGAGCTGCTACGTAGTTGCCCTCCCTCGATAATCCCCAGTGAAACCAGGTGGCCCGGCAGATGAATCTCCCGAGGAAGACTGTGTACCGATATCGAGGGATTCATATCCTGCACCGGGGGTGCACGCCTCACTAAACACCACGAGCGCCGAGGTTGCCCGCGACGCCCGTGGATTGCTTCGTGTGCCGATACTACTTTCGGCGGTTCCGTTTCCTCACT
>VRUN01000067.1 GCA_019456075.1 Candidatus Methylomirabilota bacterium | reverse complement strand
GTTGCAAGATAAATATTGTTAACGGGTCCATCGGTGCCCTCCTCCCTTAAGGGTTTGCCGTTGGGGGTGTGCAACTTCATGCCAGGCCGACACGCCGTCATCCACCCATGGAGCGTGGCCTGGAGCGTCACCATAAAGGAAAGGAGGAAGTGATGGAGGAGCGTTTGAACCGACTCCAGCGAGAGCATCAATACGTGAAATGGGCACTGGCCGCGATGGTTGCCCTCATCGTGGGTCTCGCGTTGTTCGGTCCGGGCAGGACGGGTCGCTATCAGATTGTCTCGCCGAGCGATGCTTTTTTTGTCCATCGACTAAACACGTCCACAGGAGAGATCCATACCCTGGTCTTGGGCCGCCCTGGTGTGGAGAGAAAGCGGTTCGAGTTCAAGGAGATTGCGGTGTGGCCCCGGTCACAGGAAGCCGAACGCAGATAGCGCACGCTTCAGGCAGATCGGAGTTGACTCCCACGAGCTACCTGTGCAAAATCAGGGGGCGGGGCGAATAGCTCAGCGGGAGAGCACCTGCCTTACAAGCAGGGGGTCACAGGTTCGAACCCTGTTTCGCCCACCAGTTCGGTTCCGTCGATCGTTAATCCCGCGCTCTCGGCTTTGCTTCCGTTGAGGGGTGGATCAGGATCAAACAACAGACGCGTTCCTTGGCGTGGCTCTTGCAGTGCGTTGGAAGAACGAAAGGGAATTCTTGGTTAGAATCGACTATACTACCGGTATTGACTGAAAGGCGGAGGGCATGGGGCCCATAGCCTGGGAGGATGAACCATGGAAATCGTCGCACTGATTATCGCCGTTGTGGCCCTCGTGGTCGCGGTACTCGCGTATGCCCGAACGGGGGGTATCCAGGACCTGCGAAGACAGGTCAGTGCCCTGGGCTCTACCACGGAGTCACTGCGGGACAAGACGACGGACGCACTGGACTCGCTACGGACCAGGACTGCGGACACGTTGGAGCGTCTCGAGAGGACCGTGAGAGGACGCGGGGAAAGCCCACCCCCCGCTGCGCCAGAGGCGAAACCATTTGTTCCGGAGGAGAAGAACCCTGTCCCGGAGGAGAAAGGATCTGCGCCGGAGGATAAAAAAAAAGAGGAGTAAGGCCAAAAAAAGGGAAGAGACCAGCTGACCGGCCTGGTCCAAAACGAAATCGATAGCCCTTGACGCCGGAGGTGAAAAGATGGCCAATGAAGAACGTGAAGAACGAGGAGGACTCGTGAAAGCGGTGCGTTCTATTGTCATCTGGGTTGTGGTCGTCTTGGTTACGGCGAGTGCAGGATTTGGGGCCGGCTACTTTTTCCGGGATAAAGAAGCCAAGGAGCTGGGACAGCTCTCGTCACAAGAGAAAGAGGAGATGGCCGCGAAGATCAGCTCACTAGAGATACAAATCTTGGAGGCACAGAAATCGCAACTCGAACGAGCACTGGCGCGCGCGAAATTGAAAGCCGGCCTGAACGAAGTCTTGGATTCTCTGATTGAAGCGTTGGCCGAAGTCGAGCAGAGGAATTTTGGCAGGGCCACGCAAAAGATCGAGGCCGCGAAAGGCGCAATCACGGGGGCCCCCAACACACCGGATGCAGTCCGCCAGGCCGTCACTGCCAAGTTGGATGAAATCTTGGCAGGACTGAAGAATCTCGACGTCAAGATTCGGGAAAAGATCGCCAGCCTCGCGAAGGACCTGGAACAAGGTCCGGTCCCGGGAACCAAATCAAAGTAAGCAAGATACGAGAAGCCCCCCGCCCGGACCGTCCGGAGTAAACCCGTGGACTGCCTCGTCGCCGCGGGAGTACCTTTATATTATATATAAATGGTAGAGGACGAAGGGTGAGGGAAGGGGTGCCCGGCAGGAAAACCTTTGGGGCATCGGCGCCGCTCAAGGCGCTGCAGAAGAAGTCTGGCCGGGACGATGCGATCGTTTGTGGGAATCTGGTTCGCGTATGAACATTACCGAACACGCACTGGAATTCATCCAAAAGGGTCACGTCGTCGGTCTGGGGACTGGGCGCGCAGCGACGGATTTTGTCAGGGCCCTCGGGCGGCGCGTGAAGGCGGGCCTACGGATCCGAGGCGTGCCGACCTCGCAGGCGACGGCGGATCTGGCCCAACAACTGGGCATCCCGCTGACGACGTTGAATGAGGTTGAGCGGATCGACGTAACGGTGGATGGTGCCGACGAGGTCGATCCCCAGCTGGACCTGATGAAGGGCCTCGGCGGGGCGCTGGTACGGGAAAAAATCGTGGCGGCCGCATCGGAGCGACTCGTCATCGTCGTGGGGTCGGAAAAGCTGGTCCCCCTGTTGGGGACCCGGGGCATTCTTCCCGTGGAAGTCGTTCCTTTTGGCCTCGTGTTCTGCCGCACCCAGTTACTGAAGCTCGAGTGCGATCCATCCCCTCGCGTCACAGATGGCCGGCTGTTTCAGACGGACAACGGGAACCACATCCTCGATTGCAAGATTTCTGTGCTGACCAATCCGGCAGAATTGGAGCAGGCCATTCAGGCCGTTCCAGGGGTGGTCGGGACGGGGTTGTTCCTGGGGATGGCGCACACCGTGCTGGTCCAAGACGGTGAGGAAGTCGAGATTCTCGAACGGGGGAGTTCCTGAAGGTCGGACCGTCCAGATCGAAATTGTGACCTGGTGGTCTGTCCTTGAACCGGTTAGCAACAGTTGCGAAAGGAGTGAGAGCCGTGCAACTGGGGATGGTTGGATTGGGCCGCATGGGGGCGAATATGGTGCGACGGTTGATGCGGGGCGGGCATCAGTGCGTCGCATTTGACAGAAAACCAAAGAGTGTGGAGGAATTAGCCGGTGAAGGGGCTACTGGTGCGACGACCCTCGACGAGTTCGTCCGCACATTGAACAAGCCGCGCGTTGCGTGGGTCATGGTGCCGGCGGGCGACCCGACAGAACAGACCGTTATGGGGCTGGGAGAGCGCATGGAAGCAGGGGATATAATTATTGACGGTGGAAACTCGTACTACAAAGACGACGTGCGTCGCGCCAAAGCACTGCAGCCCAAGGGCATTCATTATGTGGACGTCGGGACCAGCGGTGGCATCTGGGGATTGGAACGGGGCTACTGTATGATGATCGGGGGCCCGAAGGGGGTGGTCGAGCACCTGGATCCGCTCCTGAAGACCCTGGCGCCGGGACCGGGTGAAATCCTACGGACGCCCGGACGCGAGAAGGTGGGCGGCACCGCCGAAGAGGGGTACGTGCACTGCGGCCCGAGCGGCGCAGGCCATTTCGTCAAGATGGTGCACAACGGCATCGAGTACGGCCTCATGCAAGCCTATGCCGAGGGCTTCGACATCTTTCGCAATGCGAACTCCACGGAGCTGCCGGAAGACCATCGGTACGACCTGAATGTTGCGGACATCGCGGAGGTCTGGCGGCGCGGCAGCGTCGTGAGCTCATGGCTGCTCGACCTGACCGCTATGGCCCTCTTAGAGAACCCGACCCTGTCTGATTATACTGGTTTTGTCCAGGATTCCGGGGAAGGGCGGTGGACGATTATTGCGGCGGTGGAAGAGGCCGTGCCCGCCGACGTCCTTTCGGCAGCTCTCTACACTCGCTTCCGCTCCCGGCAGGAGCACACGTTTGCGGAGAAGGTGCTGTCGGCGATGCGGCACAAATTCGGCGGGCACGTCGAGCGGCCTACGGGTGGATAGGAAAGTCGCACCTCGGGAGTGTGGGTATCGAGGTGGGAAGGGTGACGGTGGTACATGGCCACCGTCAAGCTGGAGAAGCTCCAATGATCCTTGCTGGCGACACCGGAGGAACCAAGACCGTCATCGCCCTCTTTGAGGAGGCGGGCGAGCGCCTGCGTGTCGTTCGCGAGGAGACGTTCCCTAGCCAAGACTACGGCGGGCTGGAGGAGATCCTCACCCTGTTCCTGGGGGGTGGGTCTTCCCCCGTGCTCCGCGCCGCCTGCTTCGGGGTCGCCGGGCCGGTGGTTGAAGGTCGGTCCGAGGCGACGAATCTGCCCTGGGTGATCGATGCCAAGGCCCTGGGAGGCACTTTGGGAATCACAAGTGTCTCGGTGATCAACGATCTTGTCGCGACGGCCTATGGCGTCCCGGTCCTCACATCCGAGGAGCTCTGCGTGCTGAATGAGGGCCGATCCCATCCGGGAGGAAATATGGCTTTGATTGCAGCCGGGACAGGTCTCGGAGAGGCGATCCTCTTTTGGGACGGGGGGGCCTACCAGGGAGTCGCCTCAGAGGGGGGGCATGCGGATCTGGCTCCGCGAAACGCCTTGGAGATCGAGTTGCTTCAGTACCTGCTCACCAGATACCATCGGGTGAGCTACGAGCGGGTCGTCTCCGGCCCCGGCATTTTCAATATCTATGCCTTTCTCAAGGATGCGGGATACGGGGAGGAGCCATCCTGGCTGACAGAGAGGCTCCGTGACGAAGATCCAAGTGCCGTCATCGCTGAAACCGCGCTGCGGGGGGAAAACGAGCTCTGCACCAAGGCCCTCCGCCTCTTCGCCTCCCTATATGGAGCAGAGGCAGGAAACCTGGCGTTGAAAGCCTTGGCGACTGGCGGCGTCTACATCGGGGGTGGCATCGCGCCCAAGATCCTCGATCAGCTTACCGACGGCGCCTTCATGGCGGCCTTCACCGACAAGGGGCGCCTCTCTCCGGTCCTCGAGGACATGCCCGTGCGGGTGATCCTCAACCCCAAAACCGCCCTGTTGGGCGCAGCCCGTCACGCCGCCCTGCGGGCCGTCACCCCCTAGGCAGGCCTTGCAGCCAATACCTTTTTCCCCAGGGCCCCCGCAGCCCTTACGCCTCAGTGAGCCCGCTCTTCTGGAACGAGTGTTACATTGATGTCCCCCGGATCCCAGAATTGCAAACATGCGCCCCGGCTCAGGCGCTCTTTGGGTCGGGCGAATTTCAGGGTGAGCTCCAAGCACTGCGGGCCTCACCCTTGATCGATGGCGGATGGCGGCAACTCGACGTGACTGGAGGACGACGGATACGATGCTGGGGGGGGGTGTGCGGCTTGTAAAACAGGGGGTCCCCCGGCCTTTGGCACGATTCATGTATATTATGGGGAGCTTTCTCATGATAGTGTCGTACGAGATTTTTCCGTGCGATCTGCTCTTGTGGGGAGGCTGCATGCCTTGTTGGGCAGAGGGGAGACAGCGCACGTGAGCGCCCGCCATGCATAGGGTCGCTAAGACCCCATTTGAATTTGTCGGTTGTACCGAACTCCGGGAGATCCTGGGGAGCAAGGCGGAGGACGAGCTCCAGCTCATGGATCTCTTGGAAGAGGTCCCCATCGAATCCATCTATCATCACACCCATCAGTACTTCCTCCGGCACCAATACCTCATGGGCCCGTACCCGAACGATTTTGCGACCTGGGCGGCGACCCAGGTCCGGGATCGGGTGCTCGGGGAACGGCTGGGTGTCATTGACCCGTATGACTTTGACACGTTAGAGGATCTGCGTGAGGCTCTCATCGCCGTGATCGATGACCACCTCTCGCGGTTGCTTGGCGTTCCCCGGGTCGAAGATGGAAAGCCTTTTTATTTCATGCAGTCGCGGAGGGTGGAGGTCCCCACCGGGATGGTTGCGCGGACCCTTCAGGAGTTCCGCGACGGGCTGGCCAAGGTGGACGCCAGCGCCATCTACTACCACTTCTATGCCGCTCGAGTCCGCGGGAACGGGCGGGCGGGAGATTTCGTCGTCTGGGTCGACCGGGAGTTGCAGATGCCAGAGCTCGCCCAACAGCTTCGGACCATCGACCCGTACACTTTCAGCCTGGAACAGCTTCGGGACCGTCTCGTGGAGATATGCGACACGGTCCTGATCCCAGGGAGGCAGAGCGATGCTGGCTCGTCTTGAAGATTATCGCGAGGTGGCTCCCCCGGGGACGGTGGATTTGCTCTATCGCCTGAGCGAAAAGGTGAAGGGGAGAAGCCTCCTCAACATCAACTCGACCCGGTTTGGCGGTGGTGTGGCGGAGATTCTGACCCGCCTGGTCCCCCTGCTCAACGAGCTTGGGGTCAAGGCCACGTGGGAGGTCATCCAGGGGAGTGATGAATTCTTCGCCGTGACTAAATCCTTTCACAACGCCCTCCAGGGCCGGGAACAAGAGATCAGCGAACGGATGTATCAGGCTTATGTCGAGGTGAATCGCGAGAACGCCAAGCATCTGCTTTTTGAGGCCGACATGATCTTGGTCCACGATCCCCAACCCGCGGCCCTCATCGAGTACGGCCCCCGGGTGGGAAAGTGGGTGTGGCGGTGTCATCTCGATATCTCGCAACCCATGCGGCGCGTCTGGCGGTTCCTGAGAAACTACGTGGTCAAATATGATGCGGCCATCTTCTCCCTGCCCACGTTTGCACAGAAGCTCCCCATTCCCCAGTTTGTGATGTATCCGTCAATCGATCCGCTGAGCGACAAGAACCGGGAGCTGGGCCGACGGGAGGTGAACAAGATCCTGGATCGATTGGGCATTCCCCGGGACAAGCCGACCCTCCTGCAGGTCTCCCGCTTTGATCAGTTCAAGGATCCCGTGGGAGTGATCAAGGCCTACCGGATCGTTAAGAAGCACAACGATTGTCGCTTGATCTTGGCCGGGGGCCTGGCAGACGACGATCCGGAAGGCAAGGCGGTCCTCGACGAGGTGAAGGAATCCGCCGGGCAGGACCCGGACATTCACGTCCTGGAGCTTCCGCCGAATTCCAATATCGAAATCAATGCGCTGCAGCGGGCGGCGACCATTGTTATCCAGAAATCGACCAAGGAAGGGTTTGGCCTGACGGTGTCCGAGGCCATGTGGAAGGGAAAACCGGTCATCGGGGGTGACGCCGGCGGGATCACAGTCCAGATCCTCTACTATCTGACCGGCTACACGGTGAGTTCCGTAGAAGGGGCAGCCTTCCGGATCCGGTATCTCCTGAACAATCCGCAGGTCGCCCGGAAGATGGGCGCGGACGCCAAGGAGCACGTCCGGCGGAATTTCCTCATCACCCGCCATCTGACGGACTATCTGACCCTGATGTCTGTCCTGGCCGAAAGGTAGGGCGATTCGGACATCTTCCCCTTTAGTTGACTTCCCTCGCCAGGTGCGTTATAGAGTGAGTCTTGTTCCCGTGTCAGGGGCCGTGGTGTAGCACGGTGAACCCGTCCCGATCGACAATCGGGAAGAGCGCGGGCTCGGATTCATTTATAATGTATAATGTAATATGCGGGGCCGTGGTGTAGCACGGTTAACCCGTCCCGATCGACAATCGGGAAGAGCGCGGGCTCGGATTCATTTATAATGTATAATG
>VRUN01000066.1 GCA_019456075.1 Candidatus Methylomirabilota bacterium | reverse complement strand
GTGCTCAAAACCCACATCATCAATGGCACGATTCCCCATGCCCTGCTCTTGGAGCTCTTAACCGCCGAGGGGGTGGGGACGGAAATCACCGCCTAACAACGGATAGGAAGCTAGAAGGCTAGAAGACTAGAGGGTGGGCATTTTAGCGTGCTGGCATTCCAGCTTTCCAGCGTTCTAGCCTGCGAGCAACCGGAGGTCGAATGCGTGAGACGGAAGAGTTGACGGCCAGGGCAGACCGCTACCTGGCCAATACCTACGCCAGGTTTCCGGTGGTCCTCGAGCGCGGGGAGGGGTGCCGGGTCTGGGATGTGGAGGGGAAGGAATATCTCGACTTCGTGGCCGGGATTGCCGTCTGCGCCCTGGGCCACTGCCATCCGGCCGTCGTCCAGGCTGTGCAGGCCCAGGCAGCAAAACTCCTTCACGTGAGTAACCTTTATTATATTGAGCCCCAAATCCGACTCGCCGAGCTGCTGTGTGAGCACACCTTTGCTGACCGGGTCTTTTTTTGTAACAGCGGGGCCGAGGCGAACGAGGCCGCCATCAAGCTGGTTCGGAAGTACGCCAAGGAGCATCGGAGTCCAGAGCGGACCGAGATCATCACCATGGAGGGCGGCTTCCACGGTCGGACGGTAGCCACCATAACCGCGACCGCTCAGGCCAAGTATCAGATGGGCTTTGAGCCCTTGCTCCCTGGCTTTCGGTATGTCCCCTTCGATGACCTGGCGGCAGTGGAGCGGGCGGTGGGTCCCCGGACGGCGGCCATTCTGGTGGAGCCCATCCAGGGGGAAGGGGGAATTCGTGTCCCCACAGAGGGGTATCTCCAGGGGCTCCGGAAGCTGTGCGATGACACGGGGCCCCTGCTGATCTTCGACGAGGTCCAGACTGGGATCGGCCGGACGGGCCGGCTCTTTGCGTACGAGCACTGGGGGGTCGAGCCAGACATCATGGCTCTCGCAAAGGCGCTCGGCGGGGGGCTGCCCATCGGGGCCATGCTGGCCAAGGAGGAGGTGGCGGCCAGTTTTACGCCCGGGACGCATGCCGCTACCTTCGGGGGCAATCCGTTGGTCACCGCCGCTGCCTTCGCGACGCTGAAGACGGTGCTGGAGGAGGATCTGTCCGCCCGGTCAGCCGAGATGGGGGGACACCTTCTGCATGAGCTTCAGACTGTGCAGGCCGCCCATCGTGCGGTGAAGGTGGTCCGCGGAAAGGGATTGCTCATCGGGGTAGAACTCGACCGAGAGGTACGACCCGTCCTGACGAGATGTCTCGACCAGGGACTCCTGTTGAGCAGTGCGGGCGAGAAGGTGATCCGGTTTGCCCCGCCCCTCACAGTCAGTGCGCAAGAGGTGAGTCAAGCAGTGGGTGTGTTCGACACGGTCCTCCGGGAGGTGACGGGATGAAACGGGATCTCGTGTCCATCCGTGATCTTGCCCGCGAGGAGATCGAGGCGTTCTTTGTCCTCGCCACGGATCTGAAGCAGCGCCTGAAGCAGAACAAGGCTCACCCTTTGTTGCTGGGCAAGACCTTGGCCCTGGTTTTCGAAAAGCCCTCACTCAGGACCCGAGTGACCTTTGAGGTGGCCATGACCCAGTTGGGGGGACATGCCATCTACCTGGCTCCACAGGATATCCGGTTGGGGGCGCGAGAGACGGTGGAGGATGGTGCCAGAAATCTCTCCCGATGGGTGGACGGAATCGTGGCCCGTACGTTCGACCACGCGCTGCTCGAGCTGCTTGCCCAGTACGCGACGGTCCCGGTGATCAATGGCCTCACCGATCTCCTCCATCCTTGCCAGGTCCTCGGCGATCTCTTCACCTTGCAGGAAAAACGGGGCCGACTGAACGGACTTCGGGTCGCCTTTATTGGGGATGGCAATAACGTGTGCAATTCGTGGCTCTACGGAGCGGCAAAGATGGGGATCCATCTGATCGTGGCCTGTCCTCCGGGGTACGAACCGCATCGGGATGTGTTCACGAAGGCGCGGGCGGAGGCAGAAGCGACCCAGGCGAGGCTCGAGGTGATTTCTGATCCAGTGCAGGCAGTCAAGGGCGCAGATGTGGTCTACACAGATGTGTGGACCAGTATGGGCCACGAGGAGCAGCGGGCCAGGCGGATGCGGGACTTTCAGGGCTTCCAGGTGAACCAGGCCCTGGTCGCGTCGGCCCAGAAAGACGTGCTCGTGATGCACTGCCTTCCGGCCCACCGGGGGGAGGAGATCACCGACGAGGTGATGGACGGGCCGTACTCCATCATCCTCGATCAGGCGGAAAACCGCCTCCATGTCCAAAAGGCCATCTTGGTGACGCTGTTGGAGACATCGGAGCCACCCGCAGGAGAAACATGGCTTCGAAGATTGACCCGAAGCCGGGGTGGATAGGGTCGCGGTAAGAAGATCGTGTGCGCAGATTGGATCGGCGGTCGGCAATGGGGAAGATCAAAAAAGTCGTGTTGGCATACAGCGGGGGCCTCGATACTTCGGTGATCCTCCACTGGCTCATCGAGACCTACCGGTGTGAGGTCATTGCGTTTTGCGCCGATCTGGGTCAGGGTGAGGAGCTCGATGATGTCAAGGAGAAAGCCCTCAAGACGGGGGCCACACGGGTGGTCGTCGAGGATCTCAGAGAGGAATTTGTCCGGGATTTCGTCTTTCCATGCCTCAAGGCCAACGCGGTGTATGAGGGGGGGTACCTGCTCGGTACCTCCATGGCACGGCCCCTGATCGCCAAGAGACAGATCGAGGTTGCCCGCCGGGAGAAGGCCGATGCGGTCGCCCACGGGGCCACGGGGAAAGGAAACGACCAGGTGCGGTTCGAGCTGACCTATATGGCGCTCAACCCGGACGTCACCATCATTGCCCCATGGAGGGAGTGGGATCTCAATTCCCGCTCCGACCTCGTCGCCTATGCAAAGCGGCATCGCATTCCGGTCCCGGTGACACCGGAGAAGCCCTACTCAAGTGATCGGAATCTCTTTCACATCAGCTTCGAGGGGGGCGTGCTCGAAGATCCCTGGCGGGAACCGTCGGAAGGGATGTATACCCTGACTGTCACTCCTGAAAAGGCCCCGGACCGTCCGACGTATGTAGAGATTGAATTCGCAGAGGGTCATCCGGTGGCGGTGAACGGCCGGAAACTCTCGCCGGCGAAGCTTCTGACCATCCTGAACGAGATCGGTGGCAAAAACGGCGTCGGCCGGGTGGATATCGTCGAGAACCGGTACGTGGGAATGAAGTCCCGGGGGGTCTATGAGACGCCCGGTGGGACGGTCCTGCGAGTCGCCCATCAGGCGGTGGAGTCGATCACGATGGACCGGGAGGTCATGCGCCTTCGGGATAGTCTCGTTCCGCGCTTTGCCGAGCTGGTGTACTACGGGTACTGGTATGCTCCAGAGATGGAAGTTCTGCACCGGACAATTGACGCAACGCAGAAGAACGTCACCGGCACGGCCCGGCTCAAGCTCTTCAAGGGTAACTGTTTCGTGGTGGGAAGGAAATCCCCGGTGTCGCTGTACGACCCCGCGATGGCCACGTTCGAGGCGGACCGGGTCTATCAGCAGAAGGATGCCGAGGGGTTCATCCGGCTCAACGCCCTGCGACTGCGCTTGCAGACCATGCAGCGGCGACGAGGGAAAAAATAAAGATGGGAAAGATTAAAAAGGCGTGGAGCGGCAGATTTGCCGGGTCGATGGAGCAAAAGGCGGAGGAGTACACCACCTCCCTCCCGTTCGACTGGCGTCTGTACCCGTACGACATCCAAGGGTCCATCGCCTACGCCCGTGCCTTGGTGAAGGCCGGTGTCCTCACCGAAGACGAGAGGGGACGCATTATTCGGGGCCTTGAAGAGATCAAGAAGGAGCTGGACGACGGGCGGCTGGACCCTGATCCTGCGTACGAAGATATCCATATGTATATCGAAGGGCGGCTCATCGACAAAATTGGAGAGGTGGGAGGCAAGCTTCACACCGGCCGCAGTCGGAACGAGCAGGTGACGTTAGACCTCCGCCTGTATCTCAGGGCTGAAATCGAACAGATCTGCAATGAAATCCGACAGGCACAAGGGGCCCTGCTGGATCAGGCAGAGAGACACCTTGACGCCGTCATGCCTGGCTACACGCATCTGCAGCGAGCCCAACCGGTTCTCTGGGCCCATCATGTGATGGCCTATGTGGAGATGTTCGGTCGCGATGCGGCCCGATTCCAGGATTGTGTCAATCGCATCAACATCATGCCCCTGGGTTCGGGGGCGTTATCTGGCACCACCTACGCGATCGATCGAGTCCAGCTCGCTCAGGACCTGGGTTTTCCCGAGGTGTCCCGCAATAGCGTCGATGCCGTTTCGGATCGGGACTTCGCCCTCGAGTTTCTGGCGGGGGCGAGCATCACGATAGTCCATCTCTCCCGCCTCAGCGAAGAGATCATTCTCTGGGCTTCGACGGAGTTTGGCTTTTGCGATGTCCCCGAGGCCTTTGCGACTGGCTCGAGTCTTATGCCACAGAAGAAAAACCCGGATGTGGCCGAGCTGGCCCGCGGGAAGGCGGGTCGGATCTTCGGGGACCTGGTTGGCCTTCTGACCACCATGAAGGGCCTCCCCTTGAGTTACAACCGGGATCTCCAGGAGGATAAGGAACCGGTCTTTGACGCGGTCGATACCCTGCGAGGGACCCTGCAGGTCCTTGCCCCACTAATTCGCGGGCTCCGGGTGAACGCTGAACGCATGCGTCAGGCGACGCAGGAAGGGTTCCTCAATGCCACCGATGCTGCCGACTACCTGGTGAGCAAGGGGCTTCCCTTTCGCCAGGCGCATGAAGTCGTGGGGAAAATAGTGCGGTACTGCCTCGATCAAGATAAGCACCTCGATCAGCTCTCCCTGGAGGAGCTTTTGCACTACTCCCCCCTCTTTGACGAAGGATTCTACGCCTACGTCGGGCTGGACGCATCTCTGAATCGACGGGGGGTTATAGGAGGGACGGCTCCGAAACAGGTGCGGGAGGCGATTCAGGTGGCCCGGGCCGAGCTGAAGAAGGGAGAGGGAAAGGGATGAAGGTGCATCCCCGCTTCACGTTCCTTCTTATCGGTGCATGGCTTCTTACGGGCTGCGGGGTGAAGGGCCCCCCCAGACCCCCGGAACCGAAATCCCAGCCCCAGACCTCGGATCTTAAGGTGGTTCCCCGAGTCGGCGGGCGTCTCGCCTTGTCCACGCCTCCGGCCACGACCCCCTAGGCCTCCCATGTTCTCCCTCGCCCTAAGTTCCTACTAACACCCCGAAAAACCTACCGTATTGCTTTCGTCGGCCCTCGTGCTAGAAGGGCGGCCGGGTATGAAAAAACTGCATATTGACAGGGGTGGCCCAGAATTATATTGTCGTCCCGCTAAAACCCAAAACATGGTTTTGAATTTATAAAAGTCCAGGCGGCCGGTCACGGGACAAATCGTCCCTCGTAGATAGGTCAACTAAAACCCGTCAGCAAAGGGGGAGGTCGTGATGAATGAGCCGACGATGGAAGCCTTGGTGCAGCGGCTGAACCGCATGGAGCGGGAGAACCACCGGTGGAAGTGGTTGGTGGCCGTGACCCTTGCCGTGATGGGCGTCGGCGTCGTGTTGGGCCAAGCCACACCTCGCAGGGTCGGCAAGGTGCTCGAGGCGGAGCGATTTGTCCTGCGGGATGCAAATGGAAGAAATCGTGCCGAGTTAGGTGTGATAGATGGTGCGTCAATCCTGTTCCTCAACGACAAAGATGGAAAACCGGGAGTGGCCCTGAGTGTGCTCCCAGATGGACCCCGAATGGTGACGCTGTTGGACAAGAACGGGAAAACGAGATCCGTACTGACGGCGCGCGCTGATGGCGACTCGGGACTGCGGCTTTTCGACAAGAACCGGATGCATCGGGCATCCCTCGACGTCATGGCCGACGGCAGGCCGATCTTGCGCATATCCCCAAAAAAGAATGAGAGGCCCACAGAGCACCTCATCACATTGAGCAAAGCCTCTACTGCGGTGGTCATGGACTTCCTGTCTCTGTGAGCCTCTGCCAGCCCCCGGCCAGGAGGCCCTCTCGGGGGCGCTGTCGCTTGCCGAACCACAGGGCCACGCTGAAATGAGTGTGGCGCGTGGCGCGCTCCCTCGCGAGAGGATTCTCGGCTATATCGTGCTGCCCCCCCCCTTACCTGTCGGAAACCGGCTGGACCCCATTCCGAGGTCCACCAGCGGAGAGACACCCGCACTGTTGACTTGAAGGGAGTTAGCCTCTTGGGATACCAAGGAGTCAGTTCCAGCTGCCTGTGATGTTGTCACGTGGGAACCTAATTAATAAATAGATGAGGGAGACTGAAGTCGGGAAGACTTAGCACTGGTGGGAGTCGGCTCAACGCCGGCGAACCACTGGACTTCCTGCCGGCGGATGCGGTAATCACCTTCCTTGACGGGACCACGATGACGGTCAAGCAGATCCGCGAGGGCGACTGGAAAGTGGACGGGCAGCCACCACAACTCGACAGCTGGCGCAGGTCGTGCGCAGACTAGCCCATTCACATATTCAAGCCTGACCCTGTAAGGCTCCAAGAAAGAATCGGTTACGAGTCCGGGACGCGCGAGCGCCTCGACTCTTATCCTGTCTCCCCGCCCAGTGTCGGTCTCCTCAGTGAGCCGGGAAGAGGTCGTGCACGTAGTCGTGGGCGGCCAGGGCCTTTTTGCTCATGGTGCCCGCCTGGACGCGCTTGACGATCTCCTCGCGGGAGAGGTCGAAGATCGCCTCGAAAATCTGCGTGTGCTCCTGGCTGTTTGCCTCCCCAGCGACGAAGAGCACGCGGGCGCTGTGCTGGATGTAGCGGGGGCAGAGGAGCTGCCGCTTGATGAGCTCCATGATGACAGGCGCCTTGGCACGATCGAAGCGGCCCGGGTCGCCGCGGCGGTCCAGCTCGGCGAAGAACGCGTACGTCCACTCGTTGTGGCAGTCCCACAACTTCTCGAACAGCTCTTTCGTGAAGCGGGTGCCCGCCTTGACCTGGAAGGCGTTCTGGGCCGGGACGAGCCCGTCCTCGGTGAGGACCGGGCCTTTGAGGTAGCCGTCCTTCGTGATGGCGGCCCGGTGATGGATGAGGGTCCATATCCAGGAGACGTCGATCCGATAGGTGGCGAGGTCGTTCATGAACCTGAGACGGAGCTCGTAGTCGTCGATGGCAGCCGCGAAGTTGCCGTTGAGGATCTGGAAGCCGTAGTTCGCGGCCATGTAGAAGGCGTGCTGGATGTTCTCGATCGTGATGTCGCCCTTCGGCACCCCGTAGATGTCCTCCCAGAGCTCTCGCGTGAAGAGCTTCTCCGGCGTGTCGTACATGTCCTTCG